>NZ_JBEZKL010000179.1:0-12195 GCF_040704695.1 Streptomyces sp. NPDC048411 | reverse complement strand
TGCTACGACCGCACACTGCGGACCGAGCAGGGCATCCTGACGGAGGACCGTACGGGCTGCTGAGCCCACGCGGGGCCCGGCCGTGCGTGCCGGGCCCCGCCAACGGCCATCGCCCCCACCGCGCCCTGGGGCAAGCAGCTCCACTACGCCCGCTTCCCCCACCGATGATCGAGCCCGGGCAGACCAGCCACCTGCAGGTCCGCCAACGAGATCGACTCGGCGGAACACTTCGCGAGTACCAACGTGCTGCTCGACCTGGCCGGATGACTAATCGACACCCACATTGCCGGGCAGCGGAACCCCCGGGTCACCGCCCTCTGAGGGGCGGTGACCCGGGGGGCACCGCGTGGTGCCGTCGTCAGCAGGTGTTGCACTGCTGGGGAAGAGTGTCCCAGAAGGAGGTGTCCGCCTGGTCGATCGAGCCGTCGGCGACCGCCTGGATAGTGGCTTCCATGGTGAGCACCGACTGCCGGATCAAGTAGCCGTTGGACTTCTGGCCGAGTACATACGGTGCGTACTCGTGGTCGCTCATCCCGCGCATCTCGAACAGCAGCGTGGCGATGCCGTACTCGGCCGCCATGCCGTTACGGCCGATGGTGTTGGCCGAGCCACCGTCGTACCGGCCGATGTGGCCCCAGCCGGTGCGGTCGACGTTGTGGTACACCACGGAGCCGAGCCGCTTGGACTTCTCGACCAGTTCGGGCGAGACGTCCGGGGTCGTCGGGTACAGGATCGAACCGGACACCAGATCCCCGTTCACGCGCGACTGGGTGCCCTGGTGGTGCAGGTCGATCGCGTAGTCCACGTCGTAGGCGCGCAACACATTCTCGTGCAGGGCCCGCGTCTCGGGCTGCTCCTTGGCCACGTGGTCGCGGTTGAGGTCGACCTCGTTGGCGTTGTAGCGGGTCAGGTGGCGTTCGCCTTTGGCGAGGTAGCCGTCGAGGGGGAAGTTCACGTCACCCATTGCGCCGTCGGCGTTGAACATCGGGATGAAGAGGATGTTCACGTCCTTGAGCAACGAGGCCTTGGACGGCGAGCCGAGGGACTTGATGGTGTGCAGCATGGCCTCGGTGGTCAGCTGCTCATTGCCGTGCTGCTGCGCCAGGTACAGGATCGTCGGGTTGTCCGGGTTGCTGACGTACTTGACCAGGTGGATGTCGCGGCCCTTGACGGTCTGCCCGATCACCTCGAGCTCCATGGCGTCCTGCTTGGCATCCTGGGCCTTCAGGAAGCGGGCCACGTCGTCGTAGGTGGACAGGATCGAGGTGTTGATCGTCTCTTTGCCCTGGTAGTTGGGGCCTTCCCCGACCGCACCGGCGGTGCCGGTGAACAGGGCACCAGTCAGCAGGAATGCGCCGGTGAGGGCGGCGGTAGTAGTACGGGCGGATCTGGTGAAACTGGACCTACGCATGTGTTTCTCCCTGGTATCGCGAGCAGCGTCTGACGGCGGGCGAGCCTATGATCTTGATGAAAACCCGTCAATGTTGTTGTGTCTAAGAAGGTTTCTCTTTTCCGAATCTGATGTGCGCGTTTCTGCAGGTCAGTCGTGGTTGCTGCATGTTCCGGGCAGGCTGAGGCCGTCGTGTTCGTCCTGGTGATGCGGAGGTGGCGGTGCGGTTCACACACGCCACGGGCTCGGGCAGCACGAGCAGGCCGGCGGGTGTCACAACGTCCCGGTCTCGGGAGAGCGTGGTGACGTCGCCGGGCTCCAACGTGCCTGCGCACGGGACCTGTTCCTGCGAGGTCAGTCCGCCGGGGTCTCCCACCCGTAGTCCGGCAGCCTGAAGAAGTCGTCCCCGTTGACCCGGTCGGCGCTGCCCGTGGCCAGGCCCGTCATCAGGGACTCCACTCCGGTACGTACGGACTGGACGAACATGCCGCGCTGCCGCTGTCCCAAGTCGTCCTGCTGCCCGCGGACTTCGAAGAGGACTGTGCCGGTTCCGTTGAGGGCGAAAGCGGAGCGGCCCTGGCCGGCGTATTCGCGCGCGTCGGGGTGGAGATAGCGGCCGGTCGCGGCGAGCCTCGACTGTTCGCCGTATGCGTCGGCGATGCCGTTGGCCACCGTGAGCGCATAGCGGCGGGACTTGTCCTGGTCCAGCTTCGGCCACTGCTTCTTGTACTTGGCCCCATCGTTCACACCGAGCGGCGGATAGTCCAGCGAGACCGTGATCAGCTTGCCGTCCTGAGGGCCCCCCGTGATGCGCTCGCAGGGACCCATGTGGTGCAGATCGATGAACCCGTCGACAGATCCCTTCTCATTGCGCATATTCACATACGTGTCACGGATCGCGCGCGACTCGGGAGAGAGGAAGAAGCCGGCGTCGGTCTGCTCGCCGGGGAGGTCGGAGGCCTGCGGGACGTAGTTCAGATCCGGGTTGAAGTCCCGGTTGAGGTCATAGCCGGGCTGGTCGATGCCGTCGCCGCGGAGGCTGTGGTACCAGGCCCGCGGTGCCCCGGCCAGCTGGGGGAACTGCGCGACGGTCTGGTCCCAGGAGCGTACGTTGATACGACGGTTGAGCTCCCCGCCGTCCGGGTTCACCATCGGCATGGCAACCAGGGTGACTTTGCTGAGGAGTTCGGCGGTCTTCGGATCAGAGCTCGAACCCAGCTCCTTGAGGATGCCGATGAGGGCCTCCGTGCCCGTGCGCTCGTTACCGTGAATGGCGCTGGTCACCATCAGGACGCGGGGGCCGGTGCCCACTCGCGCGGCCCACAGTTCGCGGCCCTGGGTGGTGCGCCCGGCGACATCGACCTGCACCCGGCCCCTGCTGGTCTTCTCGATCTGCCGCAGTGTGGCACCGAGTTGATTATGGTCGGTCCAGCCGGACCAGGACGGATCGTCGGAGGTCTTGCAGTTGCCGGGATCGCTTTCGGCGGCCGTGGCGGTGGCGGCGGCCGGTGAGGTGACCAGTAGCGCGCCGAGGGCGGCGGAGGCCGCGACGGTGGCAACGGCTGTGCGTAGCGCTCGTGGACGGGTGTTCCGCGTGCTGCGGTATGTGCGCATGGGGCGGGCTCCTCACAACGTTACGGGTGGCACTGGTGTGGGGGGCGTTCCGGATGATGCTGACCCGACGGTCAAGGAAAGGTCAATGGGGCGTACATGAATGCCCATGTCGGTGAACGGCCCCGAAGGCCTGGAGGTAGGCGGCGCCGGCTGTGCGTCAGGTCAACCCATAAGGCCGGTACAACGCCATCGGCAGCAGACAGCCGCACCCCGGATGGTGCCGACCCTGCCTCCGGTCCGCCCGGCGGCACGCAGCACGACAGCGACCGCTTCAATCAGTTCACCGCCGCTGCCATACAGCAGCCCGGACCGTACGGGTTCGGCTCCTGCCGCGCCCGTTCGAGGTCGGCCTGGAAGCGGGCTTTGTCGTCGATGTAGCGGCGTTCCAGTTACTCGAGGGCTACGCGGGCTTTCGTCTCTGCGGGTGTCTCCAGTTCGGCCTGCGCCGTTGGCCATGCAGGGGGAATCGCCACTGCTGTCCTTCACTCTCCCTCTCCCGCCTTGCGTCCAGCGCGCCGTCCCAGCGTCCGTTCTACGGAAGGAAGGTGTCCACGGCGACGGCGGAGCGGCCGATCCAGACCCAGCACCCGGTGGCACCGTCACCGCCGCAGCCGGGCCGAGGGTGAACGGCCCCTGGCCGTCCAGTCCGACCTGACCGGTCACGGTCCGGCTGCTCAGGTTGGTCACGTGCACCGGGATCGGCGCCGTCGCTCCGAGCTCGACCGGGTTGGGCGGCTGCGACCACGCGACCGCGGTGCCGGTGGGCCCGACCATGACGGCGTCGATACTCACTCCGAGATCCTGGGATGTGTACTCCGGTTCGGCTCTGGTGATGGTGAGGGGCAGCACGCGGCCGGGTTGCACAACGAACGGTCCGACGGCCGATCCGACCAGTTGTTCCCCGGTCACGACCTGCTCGCGGCCACCGAGTCGGACCCGGTACCGGGCGGCCGGGTCCGCGCGTCCGGCGCCGCCCGGCCTCGCGGTCGGCCCGCTCGGTGGCCAACCGGTCCTCCAGCACGTGCAGGCGCCGGGTCTTGGCGAACCATTCCTGCGCGGTGCGGTATCCGCCCGGCGCCCGCCTGGTGCTCGTCTCTCCCACAGGCAGCGACAGGCGGTGCGCAATCGTGCGGATACCAGCCTCAAGGCACTGGATGTGAGCAAGCTGGCAGCGCCGGGCCAGCGCCCACTGATCGTGCGTCGCCTTCGTGATGCTGCCCGCCCACCGCGACGACGACCGTCCGGTCAAGGCGCGCTTGCGCTCCGCCCACTGATCGCTGTCGTGGTCGAACGCGGCCGCAGCACGCGTCTTGAGGTCCTTCCCTGCGAGCGAACCGAGCAGGTCACCGACTGCGCGGAGAACCGTCTCATCCTCGGCCGTCAGCTCTTTGAGCCGGTCGCGGATCGCCACGCCCGAAGGTCCGAGAGCGACGAACGGCGGATCGATCGTGCGCAGCTTGGAGTCAACCATGCTCGGCTGCCTCCAGCGCCTTCCGAGCGCGGTTCTTGGCTGAGCGGCGGCCGTACAAGCGAGCACAGAAGGAGGTCAGAACCTCCACCATGTCGCGTACGAGGTCGTCTTCGACCTCGCCATTGTCCAGCACCACCAGACGCCGCCCGCTGGCGGACAGTGCGGCCTCAACCAGTTCGACGTTCATGCGGCCGAGCCGGTCTTTATGCTCCACCACCAGGCAGGTCACGGCAGGATCGGCCAGCAGCCGCTTCGCCTTCGACCGGGAACCGTTCATGCCCGAGCCGATCTCCGACTCCACACGGACGACGCGGTGACCAGCCGTTGCAGCCCAACGGGTCAGCCGGGCGACCTGACGTTCCAGATCAGTCTTCTGGTCATGGGAAGAGATGCGGGCATACAGACCGATCCCACCGGTCACCTCCGGTGCGGTACTGGCCTCGATATTCACCAGGATCGTGCGTGGACCAACCCGCTGAGCCGGTACCGGCAGCGTCCCCTCACGGAACCAGCGATACGCGGTCTGCGGATGCACGCCCTGCGTCTTCGCCCATTCCGTCAGATTCACACTCTGACAACAACACTCACTCATACATGGTTACGTTCACTTACCCGACTTCGAAGGCCAGCAGTTGAAGACCCCTCAAGCACCTCACCAACTTTGCACGGCCACCTCAGCCTGCCCGTGCGCCTCGCCTCGCGCCCCCCTCGGGGTGAGGTCACCGTAAGGGGGATCTTGACTTCTTCAGGTGCGGCTCGGCACCCGCGGGTACGGGGAGCAGGGGGTATCACCGCGTCGGCGCCGTGTCGACAACGGGGGTCTCTGATCAACCATGCGCAGACCGTACGCGGAGCCAGTGTCCGGCGGATCATCGACGAGTCTGCTCGCGCCCACGGGATCGATCCCAACGCCGCGACCTGGCAGTAGCACCCACAGGCAGGCGTCAGGCCGCAGCTTCCACCAGAGCCTCATGGAAGTCCGCCGCTGCCCACAGGGCGGCCGGCAGAAGCCTCATTGAGCCGCCGGCCGGTAGGCGGGTGAGCAGCAGGCAGTTACAACCGGGCAGGACGGTCCCGGTGGCAGCTACTCGCCTCAGGCCGAGCCTGGTCACGACTCGTTGGCTCAGCAAGGTGCCTGCAACCGCGGTGGTGGTCATTATCGCGGTCGTCAGCCCGAACTGCGCCGCCGGCCAGCCGAGCACCTGCTGCACGAAGGAGGAGAGGCAACGCTCGAGGCCGCCTATGCCAACAAACATCAAGCACGATGCTGACGGCTCGTCGATCTCCTGCGCCTCCCAGTCGGGCATCGTCGCCCTCATGCTGGACAGGTGGCTCCACACCCCCGTCGGAGGGTGTGGAGCCACCTCGTTCGCAACCTCCCGAGCAACCTCAAGAGGAACTGTCAGCAAGTCACTTCAGCCGGACCGTCACTTCAGGCCGAACGCCCGGATGATTTCCTGATCGACACCGAGCCCGTCCCCGGCCTCGGCGTGCGCCTTGATCGAGACGAAACCGCCGGCCTTCTTCGGCGTCTGGAACCGTGCGGTCCAGGAACCGGCCGAATTCTCGCGCAGCTCCACATCGCTCCAGTTCTTGCCGTCGTCGTAGCTGACCGACAGCGAGGCCTTCTTCGCCTTCACCGCACCGTCCAGCCACTCCTGCGTGCCCGCGGTGAGAACGATCTCGGTCCACCGGCCCGCCGAGACGTCACCGGCCAGATCGGTCTCGACCCCGTAGTCCAGCTGGAGCATCGGGATGTCGGCCTGGCTCGGACCGTTCTCGTCCAGCGCTCCCGAGACGAAGTTCCACTCGGTGTGGGTGCGGGTGGAGGTCTTCCACACGTCTGCGTCCCGGGTGGCGTCGAGAACGAAGCGATACGGCAGCTTCTCGGCGGACACGTCCCAGGCGAAGCCGGCCCGGCCCTTGACCTTCTTGATCAGCGTGTCGCCCTGGTAGAAGGCGGTACTGGTGGTCTCATACTCGTTCTCCATGGCGCCCGAGTGGCCCGCGCCCGAGTCGGTCCACGGAGTGAAGTTGAACTGGATGTCGTTGTAGACGGAGCGGAACGGACCCCAGTAGGCGGTGCCCAGACGCGGGCGGGAGATCGGCGCGAACCACTGCGCGGAGTAGGTGCGGCCCGCCGTGTAGTCCAGGGCGCCGCCGCGCATCTCCTGCGCGGAGTCCGTCTGGGTGGCGTTGAGGACCGAGTGGTTCTCGTACCAGAAGGAGGCGCCCGGAAGGGGGTTGACCCACTCCTGGCGGGTGCCCGGGAACTTCTCGTACTCCTCGAAGCCGACACCCGGGCCGTAGTCCGGGATGTCATAGCGGAAGCCCGCTCCGAGCGTGTCCTTGTGGCCGTAGAAGGTGTTCTCCACCTTCGCCAGCTGGCGGGTCGACGGAGCGAACTCCAGCGAACGGTCCGGCACGAAGCCGTCGTGGCGGTCCACCAGGTCGTACACGTAGCTCGCGTAACGGTGCTGAGCAACCGTCAGCTTCGCACCACGCTGCGCGGCCTTGATCAGGTCCTCGCCCGCCAGGCGCTGGACCGAGGCGACCGGAATGGTTCCCTTGGTCCCGTAGCGGGTGTAGCTCTCCATCAGGACGCCGTCGCCGTCGTTGACGACGAACAGTGCCCCGGCGCCCGCGGCCACCGCGTTGGCGAGCCGGTCGGCGGGAGCCACCGCGTCACTGCTGCGGATGACGACGGCCTTGCCCTTGACGTTCAGACCCTCGTAGTCGGCTACGGCGCCGTTACCCGCGAAGACGCTGGTCAGCTTCTCCTCACCGCCCTCGGCGATCGCCGCACCACCCTGCGGGAAGACCGGCACGTCACGGCCCTCGGCCGACACATCCAGCTGCTTCTCGCCCTGCCGCCAGCGGGTGAGGAAGGAGAAGCTGCCCTGCGTGACCTTCTTGGTGGGACTGGCCCACAGTTGGTCGTAGATCAACGGGATCTGGTACAGGTCGCGCTGGACCGTGCCATCCGGTGCGGTGCGCGCCATGTCAAATCGCAGCTGTCGCGTCTCGGTCTCCTTCGGGGTCCGCACACTGACCTTGCGGGCCTTGGACGCGTCGAGGGTGACCGTGGTCGCCTTGTCGAGGATCGTCTCGGGGGCCGCGAGGAATGCCACGGCCTTCGAGTCGGCGCGGTCACCGGCGACGCCCGCAGCGGTCCAGGCGGTGTAGTTGCCCGGCGGCAGCCGCAGTGTGGACTCGCCCGACACCGGGACGACATTCAGGTTCGGATCGCCGAGCGCGCCGAGGACGACCAGGCCGTCCATCGGCTTGCCGTCGCGGTCACGCAGCCTGAGCGTCAAGTCGTACAGCTCCTGCTCCTTGTTGAGGGCGAAGCCGGTGTGGGCGACGACGGTGCCCGCCGCGTCCTTGGCGATGACCTGACCGGAGAACCGGGTGTCGTTCGCGACCTTCGACGGATCCAGCGAGAGCACGGCCTCGGCGGTGGAACCGGCCGGGACGGTCAGCTGCCTCGTCGACAGGGAGTAGGCCTCGGCATCGGTGTCCGTGGCCAGGTCGAGGGTGACGTCCTTCGTACCGGTGTTGCGGTACGTGATGGTCCGCTGGGCGACCGGGTCGGACGCGGAGTGCGGCCAGTCGTAGGAGGCGACCGCGACGGAGCCGGTGGCCTCGATGGTGGCGTCGACGGCCGCCTTCACATCGAGCCGACCGGTGCCCTGCTCGTACGGGGTGTACGCGTCGAGCTTCTTCGACGAACTCATCAGCGCGTCCTTGATCCGCTGACCGGACCAGTCGGGGTGACGCTGCTTCAGGATGGCTGCGGCGCCCGCGACATGCGGGGTCGCCATCGACGTACCCTGCATCGACCGGTACATCCCGCTGACGCCCGGAACCGCCTGCGAGGCGGCAGCGTTGATGGCCACACCCGGTGCGGACAGGTCGGGCTTCAGGCCGTAGGACCTGACGAGCGGGCCCATCGAGGAGAAGTTGGCGCGTTTGTCCTTCTTGTCGACGGCGGCGACGGTGAGTGCCTTTTCCGCCGAACCGGGCGAGCCGATGGTGCCCGCGCCGTACGCGTTGCCCGCGGCGATCACGAACAGCGGGCCGCCGTCAGCGGAGAGCGCGTCGACGGCGTGGGACATCGGGTCGGAGCCGTCGTCCGGAATGCTGGACCCGAGGCTCATGGAGACGACGTCGGCGCCCTCGGCCTTCGCCCACTCCATGGCTTCAATGATCCCGGAGTCCGCGCCCGAGCCCTCATCGCCGAGCACCTTGCCGATGATCAGACCGGCGCCCGGGGCGACGCCCTTGTTGACGCCCTCCGAGGCGGCGCCCGAGCCCGCGATCGTGGAGGCGACGTGCGTGCCGTGGCCGTGCCTGTCGAGGACCTCCTCGCCCGGCACGAAACTCTTGGTTTCGAGCACGCGGTCCTTGACATCCGGGTGGGTCGCGTCGATTCCGGTGTCCAGGACTGCGACCTTGGAGCCCTTGCCGTCGTAGCCCTCGGCCCACGCCTGCGGGGCGTTGACCTGCGGCACTGAGTCCTTGAGCGCGGCCTCCACCCGGCCGTCGAGCCAGATCTTGGCGATGCCCTTGTCCAGCGAACGGGCCTTGGGGGTACGGGCAATGTCGTTCCAGAAGGCCCGGGCGGTGCCCTTCTCCGCCTTCAGCGCGGCGCCGTGGATGCTCTCCAGAGTGCGAGTCTTCTTCGCACCGCGAGGGGCGGCCGGCAGTGAGCGGCCCTGACTCGCCGAGTAGGTGGCGATCAGCGGAATGCCGCCGGACTTCCGGTCGTCGTACCCCATCTTGACCAGAGCCGAGACATTGAACAGTCGGCGATCCAACCTGCCCGCAGCAAGGAGGGAGTTGGCCTCGTCGGGCAGCACGTACAGATCGTCACCGGCCTGCTGGACATGCACGCCGCCGACCGCTCCGTCGGGGCGGTCCACGGTGACTGTGTCCTGCTTGCCGACACCATCCGAGTAATGCACGACATCCCCCGTGAGCAGGGTGATGTCGTACTCCTTGACAGGGGCGGCGGCCTGCCGGTCGACGGGCCCGGACTGACCCGCGGCGGCGGAAGCGGAGCCCGTTGCGGGCAACAGTGCCCCACTCACCAGGGCGACCGAAGTCGCTATGAGCAGAGCCCTGCGTCCCGCACGAGCGGATCTCGCCCGGCCGGAAGCGGAGGAGGATGTGAATGTCATGCAGCAGGTCTAGAGGCAAAACCGAGGCTACGGATGAGTTCACACCTGGCGTGAAGCCGCCGTGGCGGCAACCCGCCCACGAACGACGGTGGTTCAGGGGACGGTTCAAGCCACCGAAATGATCATTCCATTCGACGCCCCGCCGCCTTCGTGACGGATCGGCGCGTGCGCGCCCTTGAGCGGTACTCCGCTGCCACCGCACGGGTCGGCGACGATTTCGGCGGCGATCGACAACGCGGTCTCCTCGGGGTACGAGCACCGAGGTCGAGGCCGATCGGCGAGTGCAGCCTGGCCAGTTCCGGACCGTGACACCGACCTCGCGCAGCCGGTCGTTGCACTCCAGTTGGGTACGGCGCGAGCCCATCGCTCCGATGTACGCCCGAAGAACCCGCCCAGGCCGGCTGCTTGACGTGACTGACAAGCGTGAAGTCAGATGCGGTGACGAGCACCCACGTGGCGACGCACCCGTACTGGGCGACCCTCGACAGCGGCCACGACATGCTCCCGCGGACCGACGATCGGCCCGACGACGCGGTTCACCACCCAAGCAACGGTTTCGCGCAGGACGGCCCCGGGCAACTCCCGGCGTCCGGCCAGAAGGTCACACCCAGACACCCAGTCACATACACGCGCACCAGCCTAAACGGACGACGTCCCGCCTCCCTCACAGACGGCGGGTCGTCCGCAGCATCGCTCCCTTCAAGATACCGATTCATCCGGGTGATCCGCTGACGTGCGGCCACGGGCCCGTCGCAAGAGGTGCCTCGCGAGCAACATCACCCAGACCACCAGAAAAGCGCTGCGACAACCCTCAACCAGGGGGCAGTGCCGCTACTGGCTGCTGTCCACCCATAGAACACGATGCTCAAGCACATCCAACCCGGGCCAGCGAAGAACTCGGCTCTCGGATTTCGTGACATCCCCACCTTCCTCATACTCTCCCAGGCTCCGCCCGCGCCACTCCTGGCCCTGATCAGGATCCGTCCCATACCCCCAGACGCTTGAGTCGGCGCTGCCGGAGGCGCTCTGAGACAGCCGTGAGGGCGAAGACAAGGCCCAGAGCCAGCCCGAAGACCACAGCGAACATGGGGTCGTCGGGTTCCTCCTCACGCGACAGCATCAAGAAGAAGAGCGTGAAGGGAACGGCCACGCAGAGACCGGTGCCGATCGGGTGTCGGGCCACCCACTTCTGAATCCGAGTCGGACGCCGCTGCCCACCCAGGGCCCGATCCAGAGTCCAGAAAGCATCGCCCAGAAGCCGCCGCCAGTTCGCCACGACAGAAGAATATGGCAGCCGATCCGCTCCCCTCCCCGGGCGAGGGCTTGTGATCAAGCCGCGGTCTGTCAGCCACCGCGACCAAGAACTGACGTCATTTCACTTCTCATGGAGATCCCCGCCTCTGGGCGAGCGCGCATGCCGCCCGAACCCATCGAGAAACGCTGTCACTAGAAGTGAACGAAGCCACCCCACGCCGTACGACATCGCCGTCGCCAGTCGATGGCGCCCGGCCCCGATCACCTCGGCCGCATCCATCCGCCTCGGCCACATCATCTCCGGCAGCAGGAGGTGCGTGACCTGGCAGCCCGTACAACGCGAACAACGAGGACGTACGAACGCCGGGACCCAAGATCGCCACGGACTTCCCGCGGCCGGCCGTGTCCCCCACGGCGCCAGTGGAGCCAAACATGCCGGGCAGCTCAACCGGCCAGCCCGCAGCTGCCACTCCACCAGCAGCACGTCCGAGTCGACAACCAGCACGGCCACCTCCGCCTGACCTGCAGCAATCAGCAGGTTGGAGCGGGCGCCTGCGGCGGGCTCGTAGCACCGTCCGTCGCAGAGGAAGCTTCAGAGGACGTCGACAGCGGCGAGCTAGGCGTCACCCATTCGGCCCGTAGTGATTGCTGTAGGGCGGAGTTGGGGGTGGGCTGTCAGTGCGCCTGGCGATAGTCGCGGGCGCCAAGAGGGCGGGGCACCCCCGGCCGAACGAGCCGGGCCAGCCCACGCCGACCCACACGAGACTTGGAGATCCCCCATGCCTTACCGCAAGGGACAGCACGTGGAGTACCGGGACCAGCAGGACGAGCTTCAGCGGGGCGAGATCCGGAGTGCCGAGGGCAGCGGGGCACAGACTCGCTACGCCGTCCAGAACGAGGTGACCATGCGCGAAGACAAGGTCAGCGAGAGCCAGATCGAGCGGGAGCTGTAGTAACACCCCTGCCGACACAGCCCGCCGTTGCGCCGAACCAAAGTGCAACGGCGGGCTGCCAGCTGTCCTGCGACCCCGCGGTACAGATCTCGATCAACAAGGCCTACAAGACCCGCTCGGGCGTCGCGATCAGCCGGGTCTCACGAGGCCGGGCTTGCCGGACCTTCCCCGGCTGCTGGGCGGGCTGGACGCGGACACCGCCGTGTACGTATGCGGGCCGACACCAATGCTGGCGGCAGTTGAGCGCGAGTGCACCCTCCTGAATCTCACCGACCGGCTGCACCTGGAGCGCTTCACCGCAGGCGACGACCTCGAAACGACGTTCGACGC
>NZ_JBEZKL010000178.1:0-12262 GCF_040704695.1 Streptomyces sp. NPDC048411 | reverse complement strand
AGCATCAGCTCCTCCACCTCGCGGAAGCTGAGCAGGAATCGGAAGTACAGCCACACGCAATGGGAGATCACCTCAACCGGATACCGGTGACCCCTATACGACGGCGGCGCGCTCTCCACGGACAGCCCCCTCCAGCATGATCAACCCGAAGATCATCCCACCCGGTCAGCCAACGTGACAGCGCCCCTGGACGGCATCGCTCTCACCGGCCGCCGCGCCGTCGTCACCGGTGGCGCCTCCGGCATCGGGCTGGAGACCGCCCGAGCGCTGGCCGCGAGCGGTGCCGAGGTGACCCTGGCGGTGCGCGACACCCGAGCCGGCATCACCGCTGCCCGGCAGATCACGGACACCACCGGCAACCCCGGTGTCCTGGTCGCCGCACTCGACCTGGCGGACCAGCGGTCCGTCGCGGAGTTCGTGTCCTCCTGGCAGGGCGCGCTGCACATCCTGGTGAACAACGCGGGCGTCATGGCCACCCCCGAACTGCGGACCCCACAGGGCTGGGAGCTGCAGTTCGCCACCAACCACCTGGGGCACTTCGCGCTGGCCACCGGCCTCCGCCCCGCCCTGGCCGCCGCCGGCGGTGCCCGGGTGGTGTCGGTCAGCTCGGTCGGCCACATCAACGGCGAAGCCCTCTTCGATGACCCCCACTTCCGGCACCACCCGTACGACCCGTGGGCCGCGTACGCCCAGTCCAAGACCGCCAATGTACTTTTCGCCGTCGAGGCCGCCCGGCGCTGGGCTCCCGACCGGATCGCCGTCAACGCGCTGAACCCCGGCCGGATCCCCGGCACCGGCCTCGCCCGCCACATGAGCGGCGGCCTGGAAGCCGCTCCCGACTCCTTCGAGGCGAACAGCACGGACGTGTCCTGGAAGAACGCCGAACAGGGTGCGGCCACCTCCGCAGTGCTCGCCGCCTCGCCCCTCGTCGAGGCAGTCACGGGCCGTTACTTCGAGGACTGCCAGGAAGCCGCCCGCCACCGCCCCGGTGTGCGCCGGGGCGTCGCCTCCTACGCCGTCGACCCGGACAAGGCGGCCCGCCTGTGGCGGCTCTCGGCCGGGCTGCTGTCCGGCTGACCGGCTGGGGCGCTGATCAGGGGTGGGAGGCAGGGCCTCGCAGCAGGGAGGCGACCGGTCCCGGCGCCGGGCCGGTTCGGCGTTGCCCGCACCGGCCTCGGCCTCCTACCGTCGAAGCATCGACCGGCGGCCGGTGCCGAGGTCGAGGAATCCCACCCCGCCACCGAGCTGACGCTCGACCGCATCCTGGAGGTATGGCATGAGCATGACCATCGAACGTCGGAAGGTCGCCGTCGTCACCGGTGCCTCGCAGGGCATCGGCGCCGGCCTCGTCGACGGCTACCGCAAGCTCGGCTACGACGTCGTCGCCACCTCGCGCACCATCGCCCCGGCGGACGACGCGGGCGTCCTCACCGTCCAGGGCGACCTCGCCGACCCGGTCACCGCCGACCGCGTCATCACCGCCGCCGTCGAGCGCTTCGGCCGGGTCGACACCCTGGTCAACAACGCGGGCGTGTTCGTCGCCAAGCCCTTCACCGACTACACCGCCGACGACTACGCCGCCGTCACCGGGATCAACCTCACCGGCTTCTTCCGGCTCACCCAGCTCGCCATCGGCCAGATGCTCGCCCAGGGCGGCGGACACGTCGTCACCATCACCACCAGCCTGGTCGACAACGCCGACGCCCGCGTACCGTCCGCCCTCGCCTCGCTAACCAAGGGCGGCCTGCAGTCCGCCGCCAAGTCCCTCGCCATCGAGTACGCGACCCGCGGCATCCGCGCCAACGCCGTCTCCCCCGGCACCATCCGCACCCCCATGCACCCCGAGCAGACCCACCGGTTCCTCGACGCCCTGCACCCGATGGGCCGGATGGGCGACGTGGACGACATCGTCGACGCGGTCCTCTACCTGGAGAACGCGCCGTTCGTCACCGGCGAGATCCTCCACGTCGACGGCGGCATGAGCGCCGGCCACTGACCCACCGACTCCGAAGGAGGCACCGACCATGAACGACACCACCGCCGACCAGGCCGTCCTGCGCGAGGTGCTCGACCGCTGGAAGGACGCCGTCGACCGGCACGAGCCCGAACGCGTCGCCGCCCTCTTCACCGAGGACGCGGTCTTCCAGGGCCTGCACCCCTACACCGTCGGGCGCCCCGGGGTGGCCGCGTACTACGCCGCGCAGCCCCCGGGCCTGACGGCTGACTACAAGATCCTGACGACCGGCCGCCCGGCTGACGACCTCATGCTCGGATACCTGGGCGTGGACTTCTCGTTCACCGACCGCCCGACCTTGAGCGTCTACCTCGGGGTCCTGGTGAAGCGGACCGCGGACGGCTGGGCGATCGCGCACTACCAGGTCTCCCAACTGCCGCACGAGACCGCCGAAGGGCGGTGAGGCGAGCTCAGCGCTGCCGGTGCGGGTCTCCGGCCGGCAACCACGCCTCGGCCTCGCGCAGCCCGAGGTCTGCCGCGTCGACGCCCTCGCACAGCGTGTCGACCACGGCGAGCACGGCCGGGCGGACCTCGTCGGCCCGCCGGACCACCGACCACGTCCAGCACGGCCGGGCCTCCGCCACCGGGCGCTGGACCAGGTCGGGCGGCAGTGAAGCACCCTGACCCTTGGGATTGTTGACGACCGGTCGGCCGATGCGGCGGACGTGGTCGAAGAACGCCGGACCAGTGACGCCGCCGTCACCGACACGCTCCGCGCGGGCACCCGTGTCGCGGGCCAGCTCCTCGGCGTAGACGTTCCAGGACTCCCAGGACGTGACGTCGTCGTCGAGGAGGACGACGGTGTCCCGCGACCGGACGGGACCTGTCGCGGGCCCCGCCGACACGGCGTACAGCCGGTCTGCACCGGCCAGCCGGGCCACCAGCCCGAGCCGCTCCAAGTCCTCCTCCCGCACCCAGCACACCGCCACGTCCAGACTGCCGCCGGCCACCCGGGCCGCCTGGGTGTGCGAGGGTGCGACCCACGCGTCCACGTGCACGCGGGCCACGGCGGAGGTGCGGGCGCCCAGGTCGGGCGGAAGCCAGTTGACGTAGCCCAGCCGCACCGGCTCCGAACCGGACAGCCGCCCGGCCCGGCGCTTGAGCTCGTCGGCCTGATCCAGCAGGACGCGCACGTGCGGGACCAGCGCGGTCCCCGCCGCCGTGAGCGCCACCGAACGCCGGTCGCGGTCGAACAGCCGTACTCCGAGGTCGCGTTCGAGCGCCTTGATCTGCTGGGACAGCGAAGGACCGGCGATCAGCAGGCGCGCGGCGGCCCGGCCGAAGTTCAACTCCTCGGCGACCGCGACGAAGTAACGCAGTTGGCGCAGTTCCACGCCCCACATGCTACGGCCGCCGGGAGGCTGCGCCCACCAGCAGCGAACGTGCCGGCCGTGGCGTCCGGCCCGGTGGCGCACACACGACGAAGAGACGGGCGACGCACGCCGCCCACACATCGAACACCCCTGAACGGAGCCCGACATGAGCCAGTTCCCGCAGGAACCCCTGCACGAGTTCCTGGTCGAGATCACCACCACCGTGCCCGAGGGCACCCCCGCGGCGGAGGTCGACCGCCGCCGCGCCGCCGAAGCCGTGCGCGCCCGCGAACTGGCCGCCGCCGGTCGGCTGGCGCGGCTGTGGCGCCCGGTAGGCGAACTGCGCAGCATCGGCGTCTGGCGGGCTGCCGACGAGACGGACCTCCACGAGAACGTCCTCGGCAGCCTTCCGCTGCGCCCGTGGATGACCCTCACCGCTACCGCGCTGGAGCCCCACCCCAACGACCCGGCCCGGTCGTGACGGCCGTGACGGACCTCACGGACCCGCGAATCGCGGGGAAGGGCGCGCCGCGCCGCTCACCATGTGGGCCCGGACGGGCGGAGGCCGCTGCCGGCTCCCCCGGGGCCAAGCCCTCCGGGCCGCTGCGGCCCTCGCCGCGGCCATGGGGGTGGGCCGGTTCGTCTACACCCCGATCCTCCCGCTGATGCACGCGCAGGCCGGCCTGCCGGCCGGCTCCGGCGCCGACCTGGCCACCGCCAACTACCTCGGCTACCTCCTCGGCGCGCTCGCCGGCATCCTGGCCCCCGCGCTGGTCCGCTCCCGCGCGCTCCTGCACACCTGCCTGGCCGTCCTGGCCGTCAGCCTGGCCGCGATGCCCGTCACCCAGAGCACGACCGGATGGGCGGTGCTGCGCCTGGTCGCCGGGGCGGCGAGTGCCCTGGTCTTCGTCATCGCGGTCAGCTCGCTCCTCGGCCGGCTCCGCGACCAACCGTCCCACCTGACCGGCTGGGCGTTCGGCGGGGTCGGCGCCGGCATCGCGCTCTCCGGCCTGCTCGTCCTGGTGCTGCGCTCCCTCGCGGACTGGCGTGCCACCTGGTGGGCGGCGGCTGGCCTCTCAGAAGACTAGGCGGGCCGCCAGCCGGAGTCGGCTCCGGACCCACCGGTTTCCTCCTCGTCCACCGGGTTCCAGTTGGTCTCTCTAATCTCCGTCAGCAGCGCCTTGCGCTTACGACGGGACAGGGAGTCCCCGTTGGTACTACGCATGGCCCAGGGAACCGGGCAGGGACCCTCGTGGCCGGGATCGGGACACAGGACGTCCGTCAGCCGGTCCATCAACTCCTCGTGCTGGGCCGCTGTAGTGACCGTCGCTATGGTCACCTGCCGCAGCCTGGGCTGTTCCGGCGTGTCGTCGTGGGCAGGGTCGGACATGATGCTGCTCCTCGTCTCGGGTGCGAGTGACGCCGCCGACGTGGCCCGCGGACACGCCGGCAGAGGGGAGGGCGGTGTTCCCCGGGAGCGAACCCCCGTTACCTTTTCCGTGGCCCCGCAATGGGGCGCCTGGCCCCCGGGTCCGGTATGGCTGTGTGCCCCCTGTCGTACGGATGACCTGGGGGGTGTTGCCGCCGGGCTTCGGGGCACCGCTTGACCGCTGATGAGGGGCCTGACGACCGCCTGGTCCGGCGCAATGCCGGGCCGCTTTACGGGCGGCATGTCTGCGTAACGTGGTTGCCGGCGTGTGGTGCTGCAGGGACGGCCGGGAGTTGAGGAGACGAGTGGCGAGGGGCACGCGCACATGGTCGACACGACCGCGATAGATCTCTTCCTCGGCCTGGACCTGGGCAAGGAGTTCCACCACGCCCACGGCCGGACCGAGGACGGCAGAACCGTGCACGACAAGCGGCTGCCCAACACCGAGCCGAAACTGCTGGAGCTGTTCACCAGGCTGGTGGCGAAGTTCGGCACCGTTCTGGTGATCGTGGACCAGGTCGCCAACATCGGCGCGCTGCCGCTGACGGTGGCCCGCGCGGCGGGCTGCCGGGTGGCCTACCTGCCCGGGCTGTCGATGCGGCGGGCTGCCGACCTGCACCCGGGCGAGGCCAAGACCGACGCCCGCGACGCGTTCGTGATTGCCGAGACCGCCCGCACCATGCCGCACACCCTGCGCGCGGTGGACCGCGACGACGAGGTACTGGCCGAGCTGACCATGCTCACCGGCTACGACAACGACCTGGCCGGCGAGGTCAACCGCGCCACCAACCGGCTGCGCGGCCTGCTCTCCCAGATCCACCCCTCTCTCGAGCGCGTGCTCGGCCCGCGTCTGGCCTACCCCTATGTCCAGGCCCTCCTCCAACGGCACGGCTCTCCGGCGAGGCTGAGGAAACTGGGCCGGGCCCCCTGCGAGGCCCTGCTCAAGGCACACGGCTCGCGCAAGGCCCACCACCTCACCGCCGAGAACTTCGACGCGCTCGCCGAGCAGACCCTCGTCGTTCCCGGCACCGAGGCATCCACGCTGATCGTGCCGGGACTCGCCGCCCAGCTCGCCGCCGCCCACACCCAGCGCCGCCAGGCCGAGCAGGAGATCGCCGCCCTGCTGGAGGCCCTCCCTCTTTTCCACCTCCTGACGTCTCTGCCCGGCCTGGGCGTCAGGACCACGGCGGCCGTGATCGTCGCGATCGGTGACGGCACCGGCTTCCCCACCGCCGGACATCTCGCCTCCTACGCCGGACTCGCCCCGGCAACGAAGTCCTCGGGCACCTCCATCCGCGGCGAGCACGCACCCCACCGCGGCAACCGGCTCCTCAAACGCGCCCTGTTCCAGGCCGCGTTCGCCGCGATCGGCTGCAAGTCCGACCCGTCCTCCCGGATCTACTACGACCGGCAGCGGGCACGTGGCAAGACCCATACCCAGGCGATCCTCCGCCTGGCCCGGCAACGTGTGAACATGATCACCTGTGCCATCTGCCGGACCGTGGCTATCCGCACGCATCCCAGCATCCGCAGCGCATCGGCCCGTACCTTCCCGGCCGAGGCATGGGTCGCCATACACGCCCGCACCATCCTGACCGGAGGCTCCGAGCAGGCCGCAGCCTCGATCAGCACCGCCGCCGACGACGCCGGGTTGCGGCCCGGCTCACGCAAGGGCATCGACGACGCCGTCGGCTACCTGAAGAACAAGGCCGCCTACCTGCGCTACGACACCGCGCTGACCGAAGGCTTCCCGATCGCCACCGGGATCATCGAGGGGGCGTGCCGCCACCTGGTCAAAGACCGCCTCGACATCACCGGAGCCCGCTGGGGCCTGACCGGCGCCGAAGCCGTCCTGAAACTCCGTGCTCTGCGCAGCAACGGCGACCTCGACACCTACTGGGCCTGGCACGAGACACAGGAGTTCACCCGCAACCACCAGGCCCGCTACCGCGACACCCTCATACCAGCGGCGTGATCGCCGGAACCCTCATTGGATCTGCACCCTTCTTCGATAGCATCCAGCGCGGTCCCGAGGGCCCGGAGCGCGGCATGGGCGGAGAGGGCCGCGGGGGTGCCCACGAATGCCGGGGACGCGACGAACTGCCGTGCCGCGCGCGCCTTCGGTCAGCCGGCGGGCCGAGCGGCAGCGTGGCGGTTCGACACTGTCGATTTTCCCACTTCGAACGTCACCTGCCAAACAGGTGACGACGCAGAGCGCAGGGCAGACGCAGGCCTGGAACTCACCGCAGCAGCACACCGAAGACGACCGTGAGGAACGATTCGAACGCCCGAGCCGAACGGTCCACCCGCACCGAGATCAGCGCACCCTCCCAGGCGTTGAGCACGAAACGCGCCAAGGTGGAGGCCTCCAGGGTCCTGGCCACGTCACCCGCCTCCTGGGCGTCGGTGATAGCGAAGGCGAGAGCGTCGCTCCAGGCCTGCAGGCCTGCGCGCGTTGTCGCACGCACCGCATCGCTGTGATCGGCGACCTCGACGGCGAGATCGCCCACGAGGCAGCCCCGGTTGAATCCGGTTTGGATGTTCTCGTCTCGCAGGAACTCGAAGTGCTCCCGCAACCGGGTCAGCGGCGCGACCGAACGGTCACGCAGCGCCTCCAGCCGCCGAGTGTCGCCGTACCGCTCCAAGGCGACTACGGCCAACGCTTCCTTGCTCTCGAAGTGGTTGTAGAAGGACCCCTTCGGAGCACCTGCGGCATCGGTGATGTCCTTCACGCCCGTCGCGGCGTAACCCCGGGTGTGGAACTGCTCGACCGCCGCAGCGATGAGGTTCTCACGCAGACTGGCTCTTGGCATCGCTGGACCTCCTCATACAAGATGAGCGATCACTTTACAGCCGCACATTCGTGTCCATCCCATGCGGCTCCACTGCCCGCATCCTCATGACTCTGGAGCTTCCCTGGGTCAAGACGGGCGGTCGCATTCAACATTACCACTGACGGCTTTCTATGGAGGCCCCCTGACCGGATTCCACCCGGACAGCTGCGGGGCTGGCGGATCGTGGACGCACCTCTTGCAATTTTCAAGACGACCGGTCATCATCAGCTGAGCGCAACCCGCCACCAGGGGCGATGGCGCACAAGCAGGAGGACGTCGTCATGACTGATCTCACGGCCCAAATCATCAAGGCGCACGGTGGCCTGGACCGCTACAACGAGTACGAGACGGCCACCGCCGACTTCCACTCCGGAGGTGCGTTGTGGGGGCTCAAGGGCCAGGAAGCGATTTTCGACCGCGCCGCCGCCCAGGTCGACCTGCGCCGGCAGCACGCGAGCCACTACCCCTTCCGCGAACCCGGCCTGCGGACCTCGTTCAGCGCTGGGCGGGTGGCCATCGAGACCGACAAGGGCGAGGTGCGGTCCGAGCGCCTGTCGCCGCGTGACGCTTTCGCCGGTCACACCCTCAACACCCCGTGGGACGACCTGCATGTCGCCTACTTCGCCGGCTACGCGATGTGGACGTACCTGACGTCCCCCTTCACCTTCGCGTCCCCCGGTTTCCGCACCGCGGAGCTGTCCCCCGTCATCGAGAACGGCGAGGAGTGGAGCCGCCTCAAGGTCACCTTCCCCGACGATGTCGCCACACACAGCCAGGAGCAGCTCTTCTACTTCAGCAGCGACGGACTGCTGCGCAGGCAGGACTACACCGCGGAGGTCATCAACGCGGGGCCGGCCGCGCACTACGCCTCCGACTACGCGGACTTCGGCGGGATCATGGTTCCCACCAAGCGGCGCGTCTACCCCCTCGGGGAGGACGGCGTGGTGGTGCGTGACATCGAGCTGGTCACCATCGACGTCGAGAACGTCACGTTCGCCTGACCTCGGCAACTCATCCGACAGCGCGGCCGTGGGCACAAGGCCCGCGTCCGAAGCGGAAGACAGCCCGAACCGCTCATCCCCCGCCCCTTGCGAAGGGTCGGGGGATGAGTCGTACGTAAGAGCCGAACAGCAGTAGCGCGGGCCGGCCGCCCTTACCGCGCCGGCAGGCGGGCCACCATGTCCATGCGTCATCGTCATGCCTTGGACCATCTCATCTCCGTCCACACTCCCGGAGCCGGACGGTGGGGCCATCTCAGAGCGACGGCCTGCGGAAGCTACCGAAGATGTGAGTGATGGAGACATATTTCTGGGAAGTTGCGGGAGTCGACGTGATCTGGTCAGCCCTTGGCCGCTACGGCATCGAACCGGCGCCCGGAGGGCTGGCCTTCGTGCAGGAGCTGATGAACACGATTGCCGTGGAGGGGTCGGCAAGGAGGACCTCCTTGCCGACCCCTCCACGGCCCAGAACTGGCTGAACGGCGCGCTGTCCGACTGGGCGGGCACGCCTGGGGCGGCTCCCCTGAGCGTCGAGCTGGAGCCCGGGGATCTGGAGCGGCTGCGTGATTTCCGGGACGACCTGCGGCGCGGGATCGCGACGCCGGACGGTGACTCGGCCGAGCCCGGCGGCATCGCCTCCGTCGCGCTCCCCACGGTCTCCCTGAGCATGCGCTGGGACACGCAGGGGCGTGTCCAGCCCCTCCCCCGCGGATCCAGCTGGCGGCTGGTGGTCTCCTGACAGCCATCGAGGTGTTCAAGGCGCAGCAGGACGGCTCCTGGAACCGGCTCAAGACCTGCCGCAACCCGCGCTGCGCGGTGGCGTTCTACGACCGCTCCCGAAACAACAGCGGGGTGTGGCACGACGTGAAGGTATGCGGCAACGCCGCCAATCTGCGCGCGTATCGCGCACGCCGTCGGTCCGCTCACACAGGCTGAAACGCCCTGCGTGATGCAAGGCGGCGTCTCGACGCCGGCTCGCGCAACGACGTACGCCCGCCCGGAGACCGCGTGGTGCGGCCCCGGACGGGCGCTGTCATGAAGGCCGTGAACAAGCGCGGCGGTTCGTATCACGGCCGGTCCCTCCCCGTACCAACGGCGCGTGCGGAGAGGGAAGTCGACCGGGACGGGTGTTGCCGGGACGGATCTTGTCTGTCAGCCGCGGAGGAAGGCGTTGACGTCGGCGGCAAATTCCTTGTGGTGCCGGAACAGGAATCCGTGGGCGGCATCCGGGTAGATCTTGAGCTGCGCGTCCGGCAGCAGGCCGGCCAGGAGGTGCGAGTAGCGGGGCGGGATCATCGGGTCGCTGTCGCCGTTGGCCACGAACACCGGCTGCGTAATGCCCTGCAGCCGCTCGAGCTTGGCGTGGTCGGGGATGCCCCACCGGGTCACCGCGTCGTACTGGGCCAGGCGGGTCTGCCAGGTCGTGGGCTCGTCCGGTCCCTCGGTGCGCAGGCCGAAGATACGGCCGGCGGCGGCCTGTCCCGCCGCGAGCCCTTCGGGGCTGCTGCCGAAGAAGACCCGCACATAGCCTTCCGGCGACGGCTCCCGGCCGCCGACCGCCTCGATGACGTCCGGACGCCAGCCGTGAATTCCCGAAGCGCCCTGCGGCGCCGAGGAGGCCAGCACGACCCGGTTGACCAAGTCCGGGCGGTGCAGGACGATGTCTTGGGCGACAAAGCTGCCGAGGGAGAAGCCGAGCAGGTCCACCTTGTCCAGACCCAGCGCGTCGATGAACTCGATGGCGTCGTCGGCCATGGCGGCGACCGTGTTCGGGGTGCGCCCGGTACTGGCACCGACACCCGTGTTGTCGAACGTGATCACACGGCGCTCCTCCGCCAACGCGTCGATCAGTGCCGGGTCCCAGTTGTCCAGATTGCCGCGGAAATGCTGCAGCAGTACCAGGGGCAGCGCCTCGGCATCCGATCCGACGCTGCGGTAGGCGTATTCGATGCCATTGGCAGCACTCACCGTCTGCGTCCGCGCTGCTGAGTACGTTGTCATTTCAGCCTCCGTAGGTTGTGGCCAGGAGCCGTCAGCGGGCGGTGCTGCGGGCAGCCTGCTCGATAAGGCGGGTGACCACGTCGGGCTGCGAGGCCGTCACCGCGTGCGAGGCCTTGACCTCAACGGTGTGCGCGTGGGCGCGCTCGGCCATGAAACGCTGCGCTTCCGGCGTGATGGCCTTGTCCTCGGTGGTGATCAGGTCCCAGGAAGGGATCGTGGTCCAGGCGGCCTCGCTGGGCTCGTCATCGAAGACCGAGGCCGCCACCGGGCGCTGCGCCGCGGCTGCCAGGTTGGTGAGCGACGTCGGCACATCGGCAGCGAACACGTCGTGGAACTTGTCCGGCTTGATGTACAGATCGATACCGGTGCCGCCGCCGGGGAGCGCGAACGGAACGGGGTTGAGGGCGGAGCCCAGGTCGGCTCCCGGGAACCTGCTGTTCAGCTCCGTCACGCTCTCGCCCTTCTCGAGGGCGAAGGCCGCGATGTAGACGAGAGCCCTGACTTGCGGGTTGCCCGCGGCTGCCTCGCTGATCACGGAGCCGCCGTAGGAGTGGCTGGCGAGCACAATCGGCCCGTCGATGCTGCCGAGGAGGCTACGGAGGGCGTCCGCGTCGTTCGCCAGCCCGCGCAGGGGGTTGGCCGCGGCGACCACCGGATAGCCGTCGCGCTGCAGGCGCTCGATCACGCCGTTCCAGGTGGAGCCGTCCACGAACGCGCCATGCACCAGCACGACGGTGGGCTTCCGCTTCGGCGTCTGCTCCTCGGCCTTGGCAGCTCCGGCCGGGGCCGTGAGCGTCAGCGCGAGCGCCGCGGCTCCCACGACCGCGCCCAGGGCGACGGCCGACGTGCGGGGATGACGCAGAACCGTCTTCTTGACCATGGCAATTCTCCTTCAAGAATGCCGGGTCCGGTGTTCAACCGGGCCGCGAAGTGGTTCCGGGTGACAGGCGACCCGGAGCTGATTTTTAATATGACCGGTCGTCTTAGTTTTGTCAAACTGCACTCATCGAGGTCGCCAGCGCCAACGGGCCGTCGACGACGAACGCCGTGGAAGGCCTTGTCTCCGCCTACGCTCACGGCGCGGAGAAGACGGTGAAGGTGACGGACGCCGTGCCGCTG
This sequence comes from Streptomyces sp. NPDC048411, assembly GCF_040704695.1. Classification (NCBI taxonomy): domain Bacteria; kingdom Bacillati; phylum Actinomycetota; class Actinomycetes; order Kitasatosporales; family Streptomycetaceae; genus Streptomyces; species Streptomyces sp. NPDC048411. The sequence continues at coordinate 554 of NZ_JBEZKL010000178.1, read as the reverse complement.
CCCCACTACGACAGCCGGGGACTCGCGGCTTTCTACGTCGCCTTCGGCGTCACGCTCTCCGGTTTCGCCCTGGCCCAGAACCTGATGGGACTCTCGGTGCTCCGGCGTATGCGCCACCGGTTCACCGTGATGACGGTCTTCGCGGCCGTCGCCGGCACTGTTGCCGCGACGCTGTCCGGGCCGGTGCCAGGAGCGGTGCCCGCGCCGTTCCCGCTCCTGGCCCTGACGCTGGCGCTGCTGGGCACGGCGGTGGGGTAACTGATCTGCTGCCAGGCCCTGTCCGGGATGGCGTGGACGGCACGTTTGATGGAGGGGTTCATGCCGGTGGTGATGGAGAAGTGGGCTCCGGCCCGGCGGCAGGCGGCGATCACCCCGGCGGGCGCTGTCACGCTGGCTGGCGGGGTGGGATGATCTTCGGGTTGATCATGCTGGAGGGGGTTGTCCGTGGGCGCCGTGTCACCGTCGTACAAGGGGCACCGGTACCCGGTCGAGGTCATCTCCCACTGCGTGTGGCTCTACCACCGCTTCCCCCTCAGCTTCCGCGAGGTCGAGGA
>NZ_JBEZKL010000177.1:0-12634 GCF_040704695.1 Streptomyces sp. NPDC048411 | reverse complement strand
AGCAGGTCAACGCCGAGTTCTTCACCCTCGGCACCCCACCCCTCGGCTCCCCCGGCGGAGCCCGCAAAACAGGCCGCGTCGGCCACGACCACCCCCACGTGGGAGCGTGACCGCCACGCGACCACGAACATCCCGGACCCCGGCCGCAGCAGTTGCGGGCCGGGGTCGCGGTGTGTGCGCCTGCCCTCGCCGGTGTCTTCCCGAGGGGTGTCACGCCAGTTGGCGCCGCACCTCGCCGCTGTCCCAGTAGTCAGTGCGGCGCGTGATGAGACCGCCCGCGACGGTGAACACGAAGACCCCGCGGACGCGCACGGGGCGGTCGCCGACCGAGCGCATGCGGAACGTCATGACGTACGGCACCGCAGCCGACTCGCCGTCGACGAGGAGTCTCTCGGGCACATAGCGCAGGTCTGCGAAGTTCTCCAGGAACCCGGTCAGGGCCGCGCGGTACTCTGCGCGGCCCTTGCGGCTCCGGCCCATCGACGAGGTGTGTTCGTTGACGAAGTTCTCGGCCACACAGGCCGCCACGGCGTCGGCGTCGTGCGCGTTCAGCGCGGCCAGGTACGCCTCGACCGTGGCGCGGGTGTCGTTCACAGTCGGCCTCCCCGTTTCGCCCGCACGGCATCCACGCGCCGTCAGGTCGAGCCGCGCTGGAAGGGCCGGCCGAGTGCGGCGGGTTCTCGGTGCTGGGTGGCGAACAGCAGCATGGCGAGAAGCGCAAGCAGATACGGGGCCGCGACGAGGAGCTGGGCATTGAGGGTGACACCGAGCGCGGGGAGCGCCAGGCGCATCGCGTCGGAGAGGCCGAACACCAGGCAGCCGAGCAGGGTACGGCCGAGCCGCCACGCCCCGAAGATCACCGCGGCGATGACGATGTACCCGCGTCCGGCGGTCATGTTCTGGTTGAACGATCCGACCTCGCCGACCGCGAGGTAGGCGCCCCCGAGACCGGCGAGTGCGCCGCACCACAGCAGGGCCTGCCGGCGCCGCACACCGACTTTGATACCCGTGACATCGGCGGCCTGCGGGTTCTCCCCCACCGCCCGCAGCTCCAGGCCCCAGCGGCTGCGGTCCACCAGCCACCAGGTGAGCGGCACCAGCAGGATCAGCAGGTAGGCGGGCCAGCGTCCGGAGAACAGCGCCTGGCCGATGAGCGGGATGTCCTTCAGCAGCGGGATCGACAGCACCCCCACCTGGTGCGAGGCGAACTGCTGGGTGGTGATCAGGTAGCTGGTGAGCCCGAGCACCAGCGCGTTCAGCACGAGGCCGACGACGAAGGTGTTGATCTGGGCACGGTGGGAGAGGTTGCCGTGCACGAAGCCGATGACGAGCCCGGTCACCACGCCGACCGCGAGACCGGCGGTGGCGCTGCCGGTCGCACTCGCGGTGGCGATGGAGGTGAACGCGGCGCCGAGCATCATCGCCTCGACGGAGATGTTCATCGCTCCGGCGCGCTGGGCCAGGTACTCGCCGCAGGCGGCGAACGCCAGCGGCACGGTCAGCCGGACACCGCTCGCCAGAATGGTTGTGGTGTTGTCCAGAACGCTCACACGGCCGCCTTCATCTTGGTCGGGACAGCGAGCAGGGGAAACGGGGTCGGCGGTGTGGCACCGCGCCGTCTGCGGAGGAGGCCGACGAGGAGGGGCGGTGCGACGAACGCGAGGACGAGCAACGCCTTGACGATGTCGACAAGGTAGTACGGCACCCCGGTGGCCGAGAGGAAGTCCCCGCCCGCCCGCAGTACAGCGAACCCGAACGACACCGGTATCGCGATCAGGGGCCGGTTGCGTGCGACGAGCGCGACGAGCAGGCCGTCCCAACCGACGTTGTCCGAGAGCCCGGCCTGCAGCCGGTTGGGGCTGACAGGGCTGGCCAGCAGCAGCCCTCCCGCCAGCCCCGCGAAGGCGCCCGACAGTGCCAGGGTGAAGCCGCCGAGCGCGGCCACCCGGACTCCGGTGTGCTTGGCCGTCAGTGGATTCAGTCCCACCATGCGTACCCGGAAGCCCCACCGGCTGCGGCTCAGCACCAGCGCGACACCGACCGCGGCGACGAGCGCGAGGAACAGTCCCGCGTTCAACTGCACCGAGGGGTACTGCCCAAGACCGCCGAGCAGGGCGTCGGCCGGCAGGGGGTTGGACTGCGCGTCGGCGATGCCCGAGGAGCCCTGGGCGCTCTCCTGGAGCCACGGGGTGCTGACCGCGAAGGTGACAAGCTGGATGGCGAGGAATGTCATCAGCAAGGTGCTCACCACGACGTTGACACCGCGGAAGCGGTACATCAGCGCGCTGAGCGCGGCCCAGAGGCCACCGCCGACCGCCGCGGCGGCCATCACCACGACCACCAGCATCGGGCCGGGCAGGGCCAGCCGCAGCCCGACCCATGCGCCGAACAGACCGCCGATGAGCACCTGTCCTTCCTGTCCGATGTTGAAGGTGCCGGCGGAGGCACAGATGGCCGCGCCGACCGCCACCAGCAGCAGCGGCGCGGCGTTGAGCAGCGTCGTCGTCCAGCCGGTCGTGTTGGCCAGACTTCCGGTCCAGATGGCGGACAGCGAGGCACTCGGCGAGGCACCGGTCAGGGTGAGCAGGAGCGCGGACACGCCCAGGGCGACGGCGATGAGCACGATGGTGAGACTCGCGGTCAGCCAGCCGTCGCGGCCGCCTCGGAGATGGGCGAGGACGCGCCGGCCGAGATCGTCCGGCGCCATCGTCGGGGCGGCTCTCATGCTGCCTCACCGCCCACCAGCATGCCGAGGCGTTCGGGGGTCGCCTCGGAGACGGGGAGCGCTCCGCTGATCCGCCCCGAGGAGATCACCGCGATCCAGGATGCAAGGGCCATGACTTCCTCGAGTTCGGTGGAGATGAGCAGCACTCCGACGCCTTCGTCGGCCGCTCTGCGCAGCCGGGCGTACATGTCCTCGATGGCACCGACGTCAAGCCCGTGGGTGGGCTGCGCGGCCACCAGGACCCTGGTGTCGCCGGACAGTTCCCGGGCGAGGACGACCCGCTGCTGGTTGCCGCCGGAGAGGCTGCGCACCGGCGCGTCCAGCGACGGCGTGACGATGTTGAACTCGTCCGCGAGACGGCGGGCATGGGCGAGCGTCGCGCGCCGCCGCAGCAGGAACCGGCCGCTGACCTCGTCCAACGACTTCATCGTCAGGTTCTCGGCGACGCTCATGTCAAGGACGACGCCGCTGTGGTGCCGGTCCTCCGGCACGATGCCGAGACCGGCCTTGGACAACACGCCGGGCCGGGTGACATCGACGCGGTTCCCGGCGACCTCGATGGTGCCTTCGGTCGGCGCGACCAGCCCGGCGAGGACGTCGCCGAGGATCGACTGGCCGTTGCCCTCCACGCCGTAGAGGCCCACGATCTCGCCCGCACCCACGGTCAGATCGACGGAGCCGAGAACCTCGACCCCGCCCTGTACGACGGTGAGTCCGGCGAGGCGCAGCACGGCCTGCTGCCGGTCGTGCGCCCCGTCGTGGCCGGCGCGCGTCTGCTGCACCGGCAGCAGGCCGAGGGCCGCGCCCTCCTCGCCCAGCGACACCTCACGGCCCACCATCTGCCGGGCGAGCAGTTGTGGAGTGGTGTCGGACGTGACCGCCCGGAAGGCGACACGGCCCTTGCGCAGGACCGTCACCCGGTCCGTGGCCTGGGCGATCTCGGCAAGTTTGTGGCTGATGAGGATCACGGCGCGGCCCTCGTTCGCCACCACGCGGTCGAGCACGGCGAACAGTTCCTGCGATTCGGCCTGGGTCAGCACCGAGGTCGGCTCGTCCAGAATCAGGATCTGCGGGTCGCGCCGCAGGCACTTGACCACCTCGACCCGCTGCCGCTCGCCGGCCGAGAGCGCGTCGACGCGCGCCTCGGGGTCGACGGGCAGCCCGTATCGCGCGGAGACCTCGGCGATGCCGTCGCAGACGGCCTGCTTGTTCACCTTGCCGGTGTCGCCCAGCGCCACGTTCTCCCACACGGTCAGGCCGTTGATGAGGCTGAAGTGCTGGTGCACCATGCCGATGCCCAGTTCGGCCGCTTCCTGCGGGCTGTCCAGCGCGACCTCCTCGCCGCGCACCAGGACGGTGCCGGTGTCGCGCCGGACCAGCCCGAGCAGGACCTTCATGAGGCTGGACTTGCCTGCCCCGTTCTCACCCAGGAGTCCGTGGATCTCGCCGGCGTCGACTCTGAGGTCCACGGCGTCGCAGGCCGTGACGGATCCGTAGGATTTGGTGATGCCGCGCAGTTCGAGGATCGGAACCGCTGAGGTCGTCGGTGTCATCGCTGATCTTCCTCGTGGGTGTCGGCACGTCAGCCGAGGCGCTCGACCTCGGCCGCCGGGTCGATCCCCTTGCTGCCGATCTTCTTGATGAACTCCGCGAGTTGCTGGTCCTCGTCGCCCTGTCCGTCGCAGATCTTGACGGTCGGGTAGGGGTCGACGCCCAGTTGCCACGCGCGTGTCGTGCCCATCTTCAGGTTGTCCTTGGCGAACTCCTCCAGCGCGGCGCGGAAGTAGTCGCCCGGGCTGAACATCACCGAGATGTCGAACTTGGGGCTGTTCGAGTCGCACCGGTCGGTGCCCGGGGTGAGAGTCAGCGCGCCGCCCGCGTTCGCGAGGTTCGCGGAGGCGTCGGTGGCGCCACCGAGGTAGGGGTAGATGACCTTGACGCCCTGGCTGAGCTGCGCCTGGGTGGCCTCCTTGGCCTTCGCCGAGTCGTTGAAGTCGCCGGTGTAGGTGGTGGTCAGGGTGGCCTTCGGCACGACCTCCCGGATCCCGGCCAGGAAGGCCGTGGAGGCGGCGACGCTGAAGTCGGCCTTCAGGCCGGTGATGAACCCCGCCTTGGTGTGTCCGGCCGCCTTCATCTTCAGGCCTGCGGCGTAGCCGGCGACGAGCATGGACTGGTTGGGGTCGTCGGTGGACAGCACGATGCGCGGGGTCTGGTCGATGTTTCCCTGCATCGGCACATACCAGGCGGACTTGGCGCAGACCGGCTCCTCCGAGGCGGGGATGGCGGTCTTCAGCTCACTCGCGCCGAGCGCAACCAGGTCGACCTGCTGCTGGCACAGCGCGCGTGCCGCGGTGAGCGCGTCGCTCGGGGGCACGCTGCCGCGCTTGACGACCGTCCAGCCCTTCTCCTTGGCGAAGGCGTCCGCCGAGTCGACGAAGCTCTGGTAGTAGCCGCGGTCGTTGATGTCGCCAGGGCTGAGGACACCGATGACGACTTTGCCGTCGCCGTTGACATCGGGCCCCTTGAGCCCGGAGCCGCTGCCGCTGTCGCTGCCGCCGCTCGCCCCAGGGGTGGCCTTGGGCGCCGTCGCCGCGTTGTCGGCGCAGGCGGACAGCGCGAGGGCACCCGCGAGGGCGAGGCCGGCCGCGGCCACACGGCGCCGGAACATGCTGTGTGAAGTCATGTGCGTGGGTCCATTCACTGGGTGGCACCGCCCCGTCGGGGCGGTCGTGGCGGCGGGGGGTGACAGTGCGTCGGCGGGTTCGATGCCTCGGTGTGGCTCGGCACGGGAGACACGCTTGTGCGGGAAGGGGGTTCCTCGCTCGCGGCGACGCACCACGGAGGCGTGATCGGTGGTGGCGCGGGCGCGCTCGGTGCGCGGCTTGTGTGCTGCCAGGGAGCGGAATGTCTACGACGTTCAACGGTGGGCACCTTTCACCGGTCCGCGGCCGACTCCGTGGGCCAGGTCGGGCGGGGTGCGCGACCCGCGCGCCGCAGGAGGGCGGCGGAGCGGTCGGCGGCAGCGGCTGCGAGGACGTCCGGATCAACGCCTGTCGGCCGCCGGTCACGGACGACCACGCGGCCGTCGACCAGCACATCACGAACGGTGCGCGACACATGGCCCCATACGAGCTGGCGGGCCAGATCGCCCCGGGGTGTCCAGGCGGGGTCTCTGGTATCGAGTACGACGATGTCGGCCGCCTTGCCCACTTCCAGGGAGCCGATCCGGCCGCCCAGACCGATCGCCTCGGCGCCGTCGACCGTCGCGAGCGCGAACGCCTGCTCGGCGCGGATCGGGTCGGGCGGGTCACGGTCGCGTTCCAGCGCGGCGAACAGGTAGGCGGCCAGGAGAATGTCCGGGGCATCGCCCGCGTTGTGCGCGTCGCAGCCCAGCGCCACCCGGCCGCCCCTCCGCACCAGTTCGGCGTGGCGCGAGGCGCGGGTGTACCCCTGGGCGAGCCGCAGATAGGCCCCCGGGCAGGAGGCGACCGAGGTGCCGGTCTCCAGGATCGCGTCGACCTCCGCGTCGTCGAGCCACACAGCGTGCCCCAGCAGCAGACGCGGGCCGAGTACGCCCAGCTCACGGAAGTGGACCACCGGCCGACGCCCGCATCGCAGCGCGTATGCCTCGACGTCCGCGGGTCCCGGCGAGATGTGCCAGGTCAGCCCCGTGTCGAGCCGTTCGGCCAGGCTCGCGGCCCCGGTGAACAGTTCGTCGCTGGCCAAGTCGTGGCCGACGAGTGTCACCCACCCGGTGACCGGTCCGGTGACCGGCAGGGACCGGACGATGTCCTCCTGCCGGGCGAGCACCTCGTGCGCGGGCGCGCCGAGCGGCACGTCCTTGGCGTCCCAGCCCCAGCCGCCGACCCGTGCGCGGACACCCGCCGCGCCCAGACCGGCGGCGACGCGTTCGGGGTAGGCCACCGTGCCCGGCTCCAGCACCGTGGTGATGCCCCGGGACAGACACTCGACGGCGGTGATGGTCGCGGCCAGTTCGTCGTCGTCACCGTCGGCGTGGGCGTGCAGCGGGACGATCCAGTCGAAGATCGACTCCTGCGAGCCGATGCTGTCCGGGATCGTGCTGCGTACGAGGGGGTCGACGGTCGTGTGCTGGTGTGCGTCGATCAGGCCCGGGATGACGACACAGCCCGACGCGTCGATCTCCCGCGCTCCAGGGAAGCGGGCGCGCAGTTCCTCGGCCGTGCCGAGCGCGGCGATGCTGTTCTCCGACACGGCGACCGTGGCACCGGTGAGGACGCGCCGCGCGGAGTCCATCGTGACGACGTCGCCGCCCACGATCAGCAGGTCGCTCATGGGTTGATCACGCCCTTGCCGATGGGTGAATGCGGGCGGTCGGCGCGGGCGGTGAGCGACCGGGACCCGGGGTCTCGGACGACCGAGCCGTCCGCAGCACCGGTCGACGCCTCCGATGCGCCGAAGTCCGTTCCCGGCACGTGCGCGGGACAGCGGCCAGGGGTCGGGCCCGCGCCCTTGACCTGTGGCAGGGCCGGGCGGTTCGGCCCACGGTACGCGACGTCGACGAGGTCGCTCGGTCTGCGTTTCCGTTCCGGGACGTCCTGCGGGAACGCCCCCCCGTACCCGCCGAATTCGGTCTGCACCATGGCTTGCACCGCGCAGCCTCCTCACCTTCACCCGTCTCGCATTGCGAGTCGGTGGAACGTATTGTGAGATACTCTGCCGCCGCTGCCCGATGGTGTCAACGCTCCTGCACCACTTCTTCGCCTCGTCGGCGTTTCACCTCTTCACAAGGCCGACAGCCCAGGTGGCGACGAGTGGAGGCCGGTGAAAAGACAGCCGTCGCCGGGCCGCGAGGCGGCTCGGCGACGAGTGAGATGCCGGTTCCGCCTCCGGCCGACAAGGAATGAGCGAGTGCCGTTTCAGCGCGAGGTCGTGAGCCGCTGTCCGTGCGGTACGGTGCCGCCCGGCGCCCACGCGCACGGATCACCCGGACCAAGGGTCGGCACACACCGCTGTCGTCCTCAGGCACGCGCGGGCGGTGCCACGGTCCGCCGCCCGCGCGGCGGGTCAGTCACCGGTCCGGGTTCCGGACCGCTTATCCGGTGCTCCGGCGGTGACCCCCGTCGCACCCGTCGTGACCGGTCTCAGCGGGCCAGCAGCCGGATGGCCACGCCCTTCTCCTGGGTGTACTCGCGCAGCGCCGCGTACCCGCCGCCCCTGCTGAAGCCGCTGTCCTTCTGCATGTTGAACGGAAAGCCGATCACTCCGGCGTCGTGGAACTGGTTGACCGCCACCTGCCCGGAGCGGACGTCCTTCGCCAGCCGCAGCGCCCGCGAGATGTCGTTGGTCCAGACGCATGCCAGGAGACCGAAGTCGGTGGCGTTCATCAACTCTGTCGCCTCGGCGGTGTCGCGGAACGACTGGACGGCGAGAACCGGGCCGAAGACCTCCTCGCGGGCGACGCGCATGCGCGTTTCCACGCGGTCGAACACGGCCGGCCGGACGAACCACCCCTCGTCGGCGGTTCCGCCACCGGTGACCAGCCGAGCCCCCTCGCGAGGCGCTTGCGCCAGAAAGCCGCTGACGCGGGCGAACTGCGCGGCACTCACCAAAGGCCCCATGTCCGGGTCGGCCTCCCACGGCCCGGTCGTGACCGCGGCCATGGCGGCGGCGACCCGCTCCACCACCTCATCGTGCACCGACGCCTCCACGAGCAGCCGGGAACCGGCGTAGCAGTTCTGCCCCGCGTTCTCGGTGATAGAGGTGACGATCGCGGGGATCGCCGTGTCGAGGTCGGCGTCGGCAAAGAGCACGTTCGGCGACTTACCGCCGAGTTCCAGCTTCACCGGGACGAGGTTCTGTGCTGCGGCCGCCATGATCGCCCGCCCGGTGGCGGTGGAGCCGACGAAGCTGATGTGGTCGACCCCCGGGTGCGAGGTGAGGGCGACGCCCGCCTCGGGGCCGAGGCCCGCCACGACGTTGATCACACCCGGCGGGAAGCCGGCGCGGCGGGCGAGTTCGGCGAGTGCGAACGGAGCCAGCGGTGCGATCTCGGACGGCTTGAGGACGACGGTGTTGCCCGCGGCGAGCGCCGGCGCCACGTTCGCGGCGGTGAGCACGGCGGGGACGTTCCACGGGATGACGATGGCGCACACGCCGTACGGCTCGGGAACCGTGTAGCCCAGGTAGTCGGGACTGCGGGTCGGCAGCGTGACCCCGGTGAGCTTGTCGGCCGCGCCGGCGAAGTAGTCGATGATGCCGTGGGCGATGTAGATGTTCGTCCGCCCCCCGGACAGGGGCTTGCCGACGTCCTGTGCCTCGACGGCCGCAAGCGCTTCGATCTCGGTGATGATGAGGTCGGCCCAGCGCCGGATCAGCGCCCCGCGCTCGCTCGGGTTGGTCGCCGCCCAGGCGGGGAAGGAGCGGCGCGCCGCGGTGACCGCGTCGTCCACATCGGCGCGGCCCGCCCGGGCGACCTCGGTGATCACCTGTCGGGTGGCCGGATCGAGGACGTCCAGCGTGCCGCCGTCGCGGGCCGCCACCCACGTGCCGTCGATGAAGTGCTGGGAGGAAGGAAAGCCGATAGCCGCCATGAAGGGAACATTGACCGGCCCTGTCACGCATGTCAATATGCAGTCTCGCTTTGTGAGGCACTGAGGAGGCCCCGTGCGTGCCACCGCCGCTCTGCTGGAGCAGCCCGGACAGCCGTTCGTCCTGACCGAAGTGGACCTGGAAGATCCCCGACCGGACGAGGTGCTCGTCCGCGTCGCCGCCGTCGGTGTCTGCGGTACGGACCTTGAGTTCGCCGGCTTCTTCCCCACGCCCGCGCTGCTCGGGCACGAAGGGGCGGGCATCGTCGAGAAGGTCGGCGCGCAGGTCACCTCCGTACGTCCGGGCGACCACGTCGCCATGTCCTTCACATCGTGCGGTACCTGCGCCCTGTGCCTGACGGGCTCGCCCGCCTACTGCCGCAGCTTCGACGCGGTGAACTTCTCCGGCCGCCGGCCCGACGGCTCCACCGCGGTGACCCACGGGGGGCTGGAGGTCAACGCACACTTCCTCGGTCAGTCCTCGTTCGCCAGCCATGTCGTCGCACCGGAGCGGGCGGTCGTCCGGATCGACCCGTCGTGGGACCTGCTACGGGCCGGACCTTTCGGCTGCGGCTTCCAGACCGGAGCGGGCGGTGTGCTCAATGTGCTGCGGCCACGCCCCGGCTCGTCGATCGCGGTCTTCGGGGTCGGGGCCGTCGGCGTGGCCGCCGTCATCGCCGCCTCGCTGAGCGGCTGCGAGGTCATCGCGGCCGTCGACGTGAACACGGCCAAGCTCGAAGCGGCCCGCGGCTTCGGAGCCACGCACTGCGTCGACTCCTCGGCCGAGGGGACCGCCGGGCAACTGGCCGACCTGGTGCCCGAGGGGTTCGACTTCGTGATCGACACGACTGGGCGCGAGGACGTCCTGCGCACCGCCGTGGAGGCTCTCGGGCCGCTCGGTCACGCCGGTGTCATCGGCGTCGGCCCCAGCGAGACGATGAGCTTCGACTGGCGCAGCATCCTCAACGGACGCACGGTCACCGGCATCGTCGCCGGGTCCAGCCTGCCGAGACTGTTCCTGCCGCAGTTGCTCGAACTCAACGCCAGAGGCCGGTTCCCGGTCGAGAAGATGATCAGCTACTTCCCGTTCGAGCAGATCAACGAGGCCGTCGCGGCAGTCCGGTCCGGCTCGGTCGGCAAAGCCGTGCTGACCTTCTGAGCCGACCTTCTCGGCGTTCCCGAGACGTTGTCAGGCTCAGCGGCACGCCTTAGGGTGACCGACACCGATGAGGCTGCTGACATCCGGTGGCGCGGCCGGACAACACCGCGCACAGTTTCGAGCACGTGGAGCGTGCCCACCATGTCCGCCGACTTCGACATCGCTTCCGACATCGACTTCGACCACCACTCCGACAAAGCCAACGCCGATCCGGTCGCCTACTACGCGGGCTTCCGTGAAAGCTGCCCGGTAGGCCGCTCGGCTGCCCATGGTGGCTTCCACTACACGACGCGGTACGCCGACGTGGCCCGTATCGCCCGCGACGACGCGACGTTCTCCTCAGCTCGCGGCGACCACGGCGGGCAGGGGGTCGGCATCGTCATCCCCAAAGGACCTGGGCTCGAACAGTATCCGATCGAGCTGGACCCTCCGCGTGCGACCGAGTACCGGGAACTGATCAACCCGCTGCTGACCCCGGAGGCGGTCGGCCGACTGGTTCCCATGATCGAGCGCCATGCCACCCGCGTCGTGGACGACTTCATCGAGCTGGGCTCCTGCGACTTCGTCCGCGACCTCACCAACCCGCTGCCCGCCGCGGTCACCCTGGACTGGCTGGGTTTCCCCGAGGAGGACTGGGCAAAGCTGGCCGGGCCGATCCACGACATCTTCGCCGCACCGGCCGACAGCGAGCGCGCCGTGCGCGGGGCCGCGGGGCTGGCCTATATGGACCAGCGCATCCGCGAGTTGATCGCCGAGCGCCGCTCCGCACCACGGGCCGACGCGGTCAGCGCGCTGGCTGCCGGCCGACGCGCCGACGGCAGCGCGTTCGGCGAGGACGAACTGGTGTCGGTGATCGGCCTGCTCATCGCGGGCGGCGTCGACACCACCACCTCCCTGACCGGATCGACGCTCGTCCACCTCGCCCGCCACCCCGAGCAGCGCCGGCGGCTGATCGACTCCCCCGATCTGCTGGACAGCGCGACCGAGGAATTCCTCCGCGCGTTCGCCCCGTCGCAGTCGATGGCGCGCACGGTCACCAGGGAGGTCGAGGTCGGTGGCTGCCCGATGCACGCGGGCGACCGGGTGCTGATCCCATGGGTCGCCGCGAACCATGACCCCGCTGTGTTCCCCGACCCCACGCAGACACGCCTCGACCGAGACGCCAGCCGCCACCTCAGCTTCGGCATCGGATCGCACCGGTGCGCCGGCGCCCACCTCGCCCGGGCCATGTTCCGCGCGATGATGACGCAGGTCCTGACCCGGCTGCCCGACTACCGGGTGATCGAGGAGGGGCTCGTTCCCTATCCCACGCGCGGCAACCAGTCCGGCTGGGACGCGGTCCCGGCGGTCTTCGCGCCCGGTCCCCGGGCGGCAGCGGCGGCAGGCATGGCCCGCGCGCTGAGCACGCCCACCCCGCTGCGGGTGACCGCGGTGCGTGCCGCGACCGAGGGCGTCGTCGCGGTCGACCTGGGCCTGCCGGACGGAGGTGAACTCCCCGCGTGGCGGCCCGGGGCGCACGTCGAGCTGCGTCTGCCCTCGGGCCGACTGCGTCAGTACTCGCTGTGCGGTGACCCCGCCGACGCCACGACCTGGCGCATCGGGGTCCTGCGCGAGCCCCGGGGGCGGGGCGGTTCGGCCGAACTCCACGAACTCGCCCGCCCCGGAGTCACGTTCGCGGTACGCGGGCCGCGCAACCACTTCCCGCTCGCCGAGGCGCCGTCCTACCTGTTCCTCGCCGGCGGCATCGGGATCACACCGATCCTCGCCATGGTCCGCGAGGCCGCGGCACGTGGCACACCCTTCACCGTCGTGTACGGCGGACGCACCCGCTCGACCATGGCGTTCGCCGACGAACTCGCCGCCGTCGCCGGCGACGCGCTCACCCTGCTCCCGCAGGACGAGGCCGGGCTGCCGGACCTCCCCCGCCTGCTGGGCGGGCTGGACGCGGACACCGCCGTGTACGTATGCGGGCCGACACCAATGCTGGCAGCAGTTGAGCGCGAGTGCACCCTCCTGAATCTCACCGACCGGCTGCACCTGGAGCGCTTCACCGCAGGCGACGACCTCGAAACGACGTTCGACGCCGCGGAGAACCGGACCTTCGAAGTCCAGCTCGCGCGCACCGGCGGCACGCTCACCGTACCGCCCGACCGCCGCCTCATCGAGGTCCTGCGCGATGCC
>NZ_JBEZKL010000176.1:0-12679 GCF_040704695.1 Streptomyces sp. NPDC048411 | reverse complement strand
CACGCACGCTCGCCGCACGGCGCCGCAGGACAGGTGGCTCCGCCACATGACCTGCGACACCGCACGCCGATCGCACGCACCGACCACCGCTGCGCTCGCGCTTCGCGCGGACGACGGGGAACTCAGAACAGGCCCTAGCATCCGGGTCGGCAGCGTGCGATGCCGGAGGCGGGGAACAGCCCGGCGTTGGACCGTTCGAGTGAGATCGTGACGGCGTGGAGGCGTACGCGGGATTGCGGACGGGCGCCCCGGGCGGTCCGGCCGAACGGCGCGCCGGCCGCACCGGTCCCCGTGCCACGGGCGCGCCGCCGCCTCGGCAGGCGCGCGCGAATGCGCCCGTTTCTCGCGGTGTCAGGCATGCGGACCGCGCGTTGGAGGCCCGCGGGTGTTCGGTCTCGACGGACGGTTCGAGGAACTGGTCCGTATGGAGCTCGCCATGCCCGCGCGGTCCCGCCGACCTGCTACCACCCCACCGCGCTCACGCACTTCGTGTTCATCCCGTCCGCCGTAGGATCTGCATCCTGCCCCGGCCGCCGCCGGTCCGGAGCCGACGACCGTACAGGAGAGGCCCGTTGAACACCCCGCCGATAAGTGATCAGGCCGCCGCGCACCGCATGGACCCGGCCGGAGGGTGCCCGCACGCCGACAACGCGCGGCTGCTCGCCCGGGGCGCCGTGGCGTTCGTCGTGCTCCCCGGGGAGGTGCCGGGGATGGCGGTGCTCGGGCACGACGCCCTCAAGGAGTTCCTCGCCCACCCCGATGTCGCCAAGGGCGCAGCCCACTTCGCCGCGCTGGCCGAAGGACTGATCCCCGACGGCTGGCCACTGCGGACCTTCGCCACTGTGCAGGGCATGACCACCGCCGACGACGAGGACCACCGGCGGCTGCGCTCGCTGGTCAGCAAGGCGTTCACCGCACGGCGGGTGGAACAGCTCCGGCCGCGCATCGAAGCCCTCACCGCCGAACTGCTCGACCGTGTCGACGTCATGGCCGCCGAGGGGGACGGGACGGTGGACCTGCGCGCGGGGTTCGCGCTGCCGCTGCCGCTGGGGGTCATCTGCGAGCTCCTCGGGGTGGACGAGCGGCACCAGGACCGACTGCACCATCTGTCGAACCAGATCGTCTCCACCGACATCGGACCCGCGGAGGCCATGGCCGCCAACCGGGAGCTGGTGGAACTGCTGAGCACCGTTGCCGCCGCCCGGGCCGAGCGGCCGGGCGACGACCTGATCAGCGCGCTGATCTCGGCCCGCGACGAGGGCGGTGACCGGCTCAGCCAGCAGGAACTCATCGGCACCCTGCTGCTGATGATCATCGCCGGTCACGAGACCACGCTGAACCTGATCGCCAACGCCGTGCGCGCCCTGTGCACCCACCGGGACCAGCTCGGCCTGGTCACCTCGGGCCGGGCGGGGTGGCCGGACGTGGTGGAGGAGACACTGCGCTGGGACAGCCCGGTCAGCTACTTCCCGTTCCGCTACCCGACCCGTGACCTGACCCTCGACGGGACCGTCATCCCGAAGGGCACCCCCGTACTCGCCGGATACTCGGCCGCAGGACGCGACACCGCGGCGCACGGCCCGGACGCCGACCGCTTCGACGTCACTCGGCCGGCCAGGATCTCGGCGGCGCGTCACCTCTCCCTCGGGCACGGTCCGCACTACTGCCTGGGAGCGCCGCTCGCCCGGATGGAGGCGACGATCGCGCTGGAACAGTTGTTCCGCCGCTTTCCGGCACTTGACGTCACCGTCCCCGACACGGAGCTGCCCCGCCACGCCAGCTTCGTCGGCAACGGCGTGCGAACCCTGCGGGTGCGGCTCCGGCCCGACACGGATTGCGCCGCGGGCTGAGGCCCGGCACCGCATCGCACGGCACACCACAGTGGCCCGGCAGCCGAACTGCCGGGCCACTGCCACGTCCGTGGTCGGCGCGGTCGTGGCGATGCTCACCGGCCGCATTCCGCCGAGCTTCATCCGCACGGAGCGGTGCCGCCCCTGCCGCATATGATCGGCAGACCGTTTCCGACCGTCGTCCTGCTGTGCCATCGGGGGTGCACCATCCGTTCCGTACGCGTCCGCCCACCCGGACAACGGGGCGAGCTGCTGACCCGGCAGGAGGACGGTCTCGCCCTGCACCACATCGTCTGGCGACTCGGACCCGGCTGGCGGGTGTGCAGCAGCGCCGTACTCGGTGGCGGCATCGGGATGCGCGAGTGGATTCTCAACGCCCAGGTACCCGGCGGTTATCCGCGCCTCGACCCCGACCGGCACCTCGCCGAGATCGCCGCCGCCGAAGCGCTCACCGGTCCCGGCGCCGGACTGATGACCGCGGCCGATGTCACCGCGTACACCGTCGCCGACGACGAGGGCGTGACCGCCACCGCCACCAGCGGTCTGGGTGTACGGGGCTGGGCCGCCGACCCGGCCGCGGGGCACGCCGGGCCGCCGCCGCCGGGCACGGTGAATATCGTCGTGACCGTCCCCGTGGCGCTTTCCGACGCCGCTCTGGTCAATGCCGTCGCGACCGCCACCGAGGCGAAGGTCCAGGCGCTCCTGGACGCCGGACTCGACTGCTCCGGCACCCCCACCGATGCGGTGTGCATCGCCTCACCGGAGCCTGCACCCGGCGCGGCCGGGGAACCGTTCGCGGGCCCGCGCTCGACGTGGGGATCACGACTCGCCCGAGCCGTGCACACCGCCGTACGGGAGGGCGCGCTGCGGCACCCTTGACCTCGAACCGCCCATGCGCCGACGAAGGGACCCTTGCTCTCATGACGTCCACCCCTGCCAACGCCATCCCCGAGCGGCCGACCGTGGCCGTCCTCGGCACCGGGATCATGGGATCCGGGATGGCCCGGAGCCTGCTCCGCGCCGGACTCGACGTCCGCGCCTGGAACCGTACGCAGGCCAAGGCGGCCCCCCTCGCCGCCGACGGCGCCACGGTCACCGAAACGGCGGAGGAGGCCGTACGCGGCGCCGACGTCATCCTGACGATGCTGAACGACGGACTCTCTGTGGCCGCCGCGCTCACCGCCGCGGCGCCCGGAGTGCAACGCGGCCAGGTCCTGCTGCAGAGCTCCACCGTCGGGATCGACGCCACCGCCGAACTCGCCCAGAGGGCGGCGGACTTGGGGCTCATCTATCTCGACTCCCCGGTCGCGGGTACCAAGCAGCCCGCAGAACAGGGTGCGTTGACGGTCTTCGTCTCCGGCCCGTCCGCCGTCCGCCCGTCGGTGAACCCTGTGCTGAACGCAATCGGACAGCGCACGGTCTGGGTCGGCGAAACACCGGGCGCCGCCTCGCGGCTGAAGCTCGTGGTCAACACCTGGGTGATCAACATGGTGAGCAGCATCGCCGAGTGCCTGAACCTCGCGGAGGGGCTGGGCATCGACCCGCAGTCGTTCCTCGACGTGATGAAGGGCGGCCCGCTGGATTCCGCGTATCTCCAGGGCAAGTCCACCGCGGTCCTCTCCGGCGACCTCACCCCGAGCTTCACCCTGTCCACCGCGCTCAAGGACACCCGCCTCATCCTTGCGGCCGCCGAACAGACCGGGGTGACGCTGGATCTCGTCGCCGCGTCGGCGAACCGGTTCACGCGTGCGGAGGAGGCGGGACACGGCGGCGAGGACATGATCGCCACCTACTACGCGGGCCGCCCCGCGGAGTAAGGACGACGACTGACCGTCCCCGGTCGCGACGGGCGCCCTGGCCACGCGCTCCGTGGCCCCGGCGCCCGCCAGGCGCATGGTGCGCGAGGCGATCCTCCTTCGGGGCGACCTTCCCCGCATCCTCGATCCACGGAAGTTCGCCCGCGTAGCCGGTCATGTCCGGGGCGTCTGCCCCGGCCGTCCGCGCTCTGTGCGCCGTCATCTCGTCACGCTCCCCTGGTCGTAGGCCATGAGGTGTATGCGCCTGCCCCCGGCAAGGGCGCCCATGCGTGAAAGAGCGAGCCGATCCGGCCAATCGGCGTGAATGGCCGGGAATGTTCGTGATCCGGCGTCACAACCGTGCAGGTGAGAGGAGCGGGAGAGGAAAGAACCGCCCCACCGGTACGGGGGAGCCCGGTGGGACGGTCACTATTCAGACTGCCACACGAGTCGGCCGAATGTGGCGCGACCGGTCCGTATCGATGGACTGTTGAGTCGAAACCGATTCCGGACCGGGCAGCGGGGTGGGTCGGTGGCGCGGGTGTCCCACGACGGTGTGGGTGACGGCAGGGGAGTGTGAACACTCCGGCACCCCGGGAATACGTGCATGCCGAATGAACTTTTCGTTGCTGTAGCCCACGGTGGCGGTGCCGACAGCCGATGCCATGAACCGGAGCGAGGGAGCTCATGCCCAAGGCGTACGTATTCACCCGCAACGGCGGACCTGCGGACACTGTCGGGTGACGGAGTTCCTGCGGCTGAAGTCGCGGGACCTTCGGCCCGGGACTTCCGGACCGGACACCACCGGCAGGCGCCGACCGAGGACCTTCGGCCCGGCCTCTGAGGCCGTTAGCCCCGTGTCCCGTTCTTCCGATTCCAGGTGCACTGGATGGGAATGCCGGGAACGGGCCGGCGCCAACACGAGGAGGCAATGCCGTGACGATCGGGCACGAGCGCGCGGCGGTCGAGCGGAGTGCGGCGGTGCCGGGCACCGATGCGGGGGAGGCTGCGGTCTTCGCTCCCCGGGTCGGGGACGGCATGCTGTTCGGCGGGCTGTTTCTGCTGACCGCCGTGGTCCTGATCCTCGACGTGCGTACCGGTGAGGATCTGCGGGTCGTGCCGCTGCTCGTCGTCGTGCCCGCCCTCGTCTCGGTCTTCGGCACCATGCGGCAGACGGTGTACACCGCCGCCTGGATCATGGCGGTGGTCGTCACCTCCCGGCTGGTGTCCGGAGGAACGTTCTGGGACCTCTTCGTCGGCGTCGGTTTCACGGTCCTGGCCTGTGTCCTGGGAGTCGGCGCCTGTGCGCTGCGGATCCGCCATGCCATCGAGATCGCCCGGCTGCGCTCCGCGGCCGTCGCACTTCAGCGGCAGATCCTGCGCCCGCTGCCCATCCTGACCGACCAGGTCGTCGCCCACGGGGTCTACGCACCGATCGAGGAGGACCGACTGGTCGGCGGCGACATCTACGAGGTCGTCGAATCACCGTACGGAACCCGGGTGATCATCGGCGATGTGCAGGGCAAGGGGATCGCCGCGATCGGTGCGGGGTTCGCCGCGCTCGGCGCGTTCCGGGAAGCGGCCATCCGCGAGCCCACGCTGACCGGAGTGGTGGACGCCCTGGAGGACGCGGTCGCCCGCCACAACGCCTTCTCCGCCCAGACCGGCGAGATCGAACGCTTTGTCACAGCCCTGGTCCTCGGCTTCGAGGGCGAGGAGCACGTGGAGGCTGTCAATTGCGGTCATCTGCCGCCCCACCTGCTGTACGACGGCGCGGCAGCCGCGGTCCCGCTCCGCCTCACCTCCGTACCGCTGGGCATGGCGGAACTCAGCAGCGAGGCACGCGGCGCGGAGCGGTTCGACGTCCCGGCCGGTGCGACGCTTCTGGCATTCACCGACGGGGTGACCGAGGCCCGCGATGCCTCCGGCGCCTTCTACCCGCTGGACGCCCGGCTCGGCCGCCTGGCCGGGTACGAACCGAGTGAGCTGCTGGACGCGCTCCATGCGGACCTGGACGCCTTCTCCGGCGGCGTACGGCGCGATGACATCGCGATGCTCGCCCTGTGCAAGGCATCGACCGGCAACCGTCGCCGACAGCCCGGGGTGATGTCCGGTCGGGGTGCCCGGAGGGCCGCACAGACCTTCAGCGAGCGGTGACCGAGAGGCGAGACCCGATCTCCAAGTGTCCCGGCAAGACTCATGTCGCGCCGGGACATTTTGTAGGTGTACGGTGCAGTGCTCCGCAGCAATGCGTACGCCCGGTGCTTCGGCGATACTGGCCCGATGGAATTCGTCGCGCTGATGACGCTGCCCGGACTGGTGATCGGGCTGACTCTGGTCGCGTTCGTCGACCAGCTGATGCTGCGCGCCGGGCGGGCGGGGGTGCTGCCGTGGCGCAATGGCGCGCGCCAGGGCCAGGTGTCGGCTACCGGATTCGAGCAGCTGCACGCGACCTTCTCGCCGGGCAAGCAGAGCGAACTCAAGGAGCGCCAGAGCGCCCTGCTGCTCCGTGACGACGAGGAGGACGGCGCCCCGCCGAACCGCTCCACCATCGACCTCGACGGCGGCCGCGCCGTCATCCGTCTCGCAGTGGCCACCCCCTCGCAGGGCCCCGGAACGCTCTGAAGGCTGTAAGGGTGTGACCGTTGGGGCGCCGTTGGGGCACGGGCGCGGGTGATCTCAGCGAATGATCCGACGTGGAGTGGACAACCTGGCAACGCGGTTGGCGATCTCGACGCTCAACTAGTTGTTTGCCGGGCCGTACACCGACGATGCCACAAAATCACTGGACATCGCAGAGGCCGGCGACGATCGTTGGCGGCATGCAGCAGGAGGAGATCTGGGACGGCGATGCTGCCCAGCGCTATGACACGCCCGGCACAGGCATGTTCGCGCCCGAGCTCTTGGGGCCGACCGTGGACCGCCTCGCTGAGCTCGCAGGCGGCGGAGCAGCGCTTGAGTTCGCCATCGGGACCGGCCGGGTGGCCGTACCGCTCGCCGAGCGAGGAGTCCCTGTCACAGGAATCGAGTTGTCGCTTCCGATGGTCAATCAACTGCGAACCAAGGCGGACGAGGCGACGATCCCCGTGATCGTCGGTGACATGGCGACTTCCGTGGCCCCGGGGAAGTACACGCTTGCCTACCTCGTCTACAACACCATTTCCAATCTGCTCACCCAAGCCGATCAGGTCGAGTGCTTCCGCAACGCCGCCCGCCACCTCACACCCGGTGGCCGGTTCGTGATCGAGCTCTGGGTGCCCGAGCTGCGCAAGCTCCCACCGGGCCAGACGGCCACGGTCTGGCATTCCGAGCCCGGTTACATCGGTTTGGACACCTACGACGTTCTGCACCAGCACGTCGTATCACACCACTTCTCATTCGACGAGACGAAGCAGGCTCGGCTGTTCCGCAGCCCGCACCGCTATATCTGGCCGGCCGAACTTGATCTCATGGCTCAGCTGGCCGGATTCGAGCTGGAGGCCAGGCACGCAGACTGGGCCGGCGCCGAATTCACTGCCGAGTCGCGTTCTCACGTCTCCGTCTACCGAATCCCGCCGAACCAGTAACTTCGCACGATCCGGTTTGGCGGCGCGCCGGGTACCCGAGCACCATCCCGGGCACGACAGCGCGGTCCCACCGGTACGGCCGGCTCACCGACGGCAGGCCGTCCTGGGCGAGGACTGGCGTGATGTGTGGGCCCCTCCACCGGGAGGAGTCCGGCTGATCGGACAGGCCCGGCCCCTCGCGGAAGAATCCCGGACCACCCCTGTACACGGCGGTACCGATTCGGAGATCCTTTGTAGCCGTGACCGACATGACGAACGATTCCGCGTGGCCCAGGGGCACGGACGCGATGTGCAAGGAGTTGTCCGCCCGCGGCGTGACACTGCTGAACGGCCCGATGGACCGACCGTGGGGAATACGCACTGAGAGCTTTCGTGACCCCGGTCACATGTGGGAGATCGCCCAGTGACCGCGGCGCCGGATACGGAGATCCGGACGCTCCTGGCCTTCCTGAACGGACAGCGCCGCCATGTGCTGGGGATCCTCGACGGGCTTGACGCCGATGCGCTGAACAAGCCCGTGCTGCCGTCCGGGTGGAGCTGCCTGGGACTTGTTCAGCACCTGGCACTCGATGTTGAGCGGTTCTGGTTCCGAGCCGTCTTCGTCGGCGACGAGAACGTCATCGACACTCTGGATGACATGGAGGACGCCTGGCAGGTGGCGTCCGACACTCCGGCCGCCGACATCCTCCATCAGTACCGCATGGAGACAGAACTCGCAGACGCCGTCATCACAGCCGCGACGGCGAACGCCCCGTTGGCCTGGTGGCCCCACCACCTCTTCGGCGAACCGCACCTGCACACTCTTCGAGACGTCCTGCTCCATGTCATCACCGAGACCGCCTGCCATGCCGGCCACCTCGACGCAGCACGAGAACTCATCGACGGACAACGTTGGCTGGTCCTGACATAGGTGGAGGGCCTGACACAAAAGTCGGCCACCCCCTCACCACCCGGGACCCGAGAGGCGTAGGGAGACCTACGGGACAGCCTCCCAGGGTTGTCCCGTCATCCTGACGGGCGCACGGGATGACGGGACAGCCCTTACGCTTCGGACGCGGCGGCCCTGCGGCGCAGCATCGAGTCGGCCAGACCGGCACCGCATTTCTGGAGCAGGCTGTACGCGAGGACCGGCAGCAGCACGTGGGGGCTGCCGGACAGGTTCGTCGCCGCCAGCACCGCACCGGCGCTGCTGTTGTTCATTCCGCAGGTGAGCGTGATCGCCACGGTGTCGGCCGGGTCAGCCCGTACCGTACGGGCAAGACACCAGCCGATCGCGAACGACGCCGCACACAGCACAGCCGCCACGACCACCGACGCCACCAGCAGCGCGGGCCGTGGGTTCAGCAGGAACCCGCCCAGTGCGCCCGACGCATTGCTGTAGGTGAGCAGCAGCGCGTCGACCAGCCCGAGCAGCCCGATCCACGGCAGATGCCGGGCGAGCGCCCCGGCGGGCAGCACCTGCTGGACGAGGAGCCCGGCGACACACGGCGCGATCACGCTGATCACTGCGAACGCCCCGCCGTTCACTGCGGCCAGCCTCGACAGGTCCTGTGCGTAGTGGCCGACCGTCACCATCGAGGCGGCCGAGAGCGTCAGCGGGATGGTGAACGGGCTCAGGAGCGTGGAGGTCAGGACGATGCCGACGATCAGCGACTGGTTGCCGCCCGCCCGGCTTCCCCAGACCGTGGCGCCGCCCGCAACCGGCATGGCGCCCACCAGGGCGAGTCCCGTGAGGAGACCGCTGCAGCCGTCCGTGTCGGGGAGCTGCCCGAGCGCCACCGACATGCACGGCAGCAGTGTGAGCGGGATCAGCGTATTGGCGAAGGTTCCGACCAGCAGCGGCAGAGGTCGGCGAAGGAGTCGTGGCAGGTCCCGGGCGGGCACCCGTAATGCCGCGGTGAAGAGCAGCCAGGCGAGGAGGAGCGACGGCAGCGTGAGCGGCGTACGGGCCCCGCCGGGTGCGGACACGGCGCCTAGATCCAGCTGCCGCATGGCGAGACCGGCTTGCGGTAACAGGGCCGCGGCGGCGTAGGCGGCCACTATCGCCCAGGTCAGCCGGTGCTGAAGGAGCGCGAGTGCACGCGTGACGGCGGGCGGACGCTTGACGTGGTGGGTTCGGACGAGGGGCACGACCGGCGGACGGGGCATCGCACTGGACCTCTGCAGAGGGGGGGACCGGGACCGGAAGGTCACCTGCGGTGTGCGGGCAGCGCCGTCCGTATCAGCGCGGCCCCGAGCCCCAGCCAGAACGCGGCGAACAGCCAGCCGGCCACCACATCGGTCACCCAGTGCACCCCGAGCAGAACCCGGCTCAGCCCGACGGCCGCGGCCCAGCAACCGATCAGGACGGCGGCGACGCGGCCGGCCCTGCTCCCGGACGCCCGGTGGCCGATCGCCGCCACCAGGAGTCCCGCCATGAGCGCGGACGTCGTCGCGTGCCCGGACGGGAAGGCGAAACCGGAGGCGTGCGTCGCCCAGTCGCCCACCGGCGGACGGGGCCGGCTGATCGCTTCCATCAGCCCGTAGCGCAGTGCCTGCCCCAGCAGCAGGAAGGCCAGGGCGCCTGCCGCGTACCCCAGACGCTGCCGAAGGTTCCGGCCCGCGATCAGTCCGGCGGCCACCGCGGCAGCGTACGGGAACACGCCCGTACCCGTCGCCGTGACCGCCCTGGCCGCCGTGACCAAGGGGGAGGGCCGATGGTGCAGGGACCATGCGTGCACACCCCGATCGACGGGCAGCACGGCCCCGTGGCGGGCCGTCAGGACCACCACGGTCAGGCCGAGGAGACCGACGAACCCGATCAGTACGGCCCCGAGCGCCGTACGGATACAGGGGTCGATCGGGCCCGCGACGGACCGGTGCCCGGCCTCCGCGCCCTTGGTCACCGCGCCGTCACCAGTGGGCGCAGCCTGGTCTCGCGCAGCCGCACCACGATCGGGGCGCAGCGCCGGGCGGCGACGGTCAGCGGCCAGGCCACGAGCGCGCCGGTGACCAGCCCGATGAGCACGTCGTGCGGATAGTGCACACCGATCCAGACCCGGGACGCGGCCATCAGCAGCGCCGCAGGGACGGCGATGGCGCCGAGCCGGCGGTCGGTCAGCAAAATCGCGACCGCCGCGGCTGCGGCGATGGCGGCGTGATTACTGGGGAAGGACCAGTCGCCGAGCGGAGGGCACGCTTCCACCGTGACCGCATGCAGGGTCTGGCAGGGCCGCTGTTCATGGACGGCCATCTTCAGCAGGTCGTTTGCCACATAGGCGGCCACCACGACCAGGGGCGCACAGAGTGCCATCGCCAGGCGGGCGGGGGTGTCGGAGCGGGCCCGCCACCAGGCCGCGAGCATCAGCAGCGCGAAGAGCGCGAGACCGAAGTCGGACCAGAGCCGGATCGTGGAGTCCAGAGCGGCGGGGGAGCGCTGGGCGAGCTCGGTGATCCAGGTGTAGAGGCCACCGTCGAGGGAGGTGGCGGCAGAGGCGAGCAGCATCAGCTGTGGTCTCCTTCAGCGGTGCGGCGGCCGCGCGAGCGCATCAGCTCGGTGGCGAGCGGGATCAGGGAAACAATGACCACGACGGCGACGATCGGCAGCAGATAGCGGTCGACATTGGGTACCGACGACCCCAGCCCGTAGCCGGCGAGCACCAGTGCGACGGTCCACACCAGTCCGCCGACGATCTGCCAGATCGTGAAGAGCCGGGCCGGTACGTTGAGGGCCCCGGCCAGCGGGTTGAGTACCGTGCGCACCACAGGGACGAAGCGCGCCAGTACGATCGCGCGCGCGTGTCCGTACTTTTCGAGAAGTTCCTCGGCGCGGGCGGCTCCCGCATGCAGTTGCTTGGCCCGGCTCCGGGCCAGCAGGGCGCGACCGCCGCGGCGCCCGATCCAGTACCCGGCCTGGGCACCGAGGAGTGCGCCGACCACGGAAGCGATGAGCACCTGTGACAGGGAGAGGTGGACCGCGCCGTGATTACCGGGCACGCTCAGCAGCCCCGCCGTGAAGAGCAGGGAGTCGCCGGGGAGGAAGAATCCGACGAGCAGCCCCGTCTCCGCGAACAGCACGACCGCGATGCCGAGCGCGCCGAACGTGGCGAGCAGCGACCCTGCGTCCAACAGGTTCACCGCCTGCGGCATGGCTGCCAGTGAGGATACGGACACGGCGGAAGCCCTCCCATAATGGTGACTGGGCGCACCGACGGGACGCCCGACTGACTACAGTGCTGTAGACGGTCTACGTCACTGTAGACGCTCGGAGCAGGAGGAGGGTTCCCATGTCCCAGGTGCAGGGGATATCGAGCGAGGATCCGGACCCTCGCGCGGACGGCATGCCGACCTCTGGGCCGGGCAGCGAGTCGGCCCAGGCTTCCGCTTCGGTGCCCGGGCAGGCACCGGAGCCCTCCTCGGTGCCGGAACGGCGACCGGCCGGCGAGCTGGAATCCACCGTTCTCGCGGCTCTGTGGACGGCTGACATCCCGCTCACCCCTGGTCAGGTGCAGGGCGCCCTCGGCGCGCCCCTCGCCCGCACCACCGTCACCACGATCCTGACCCGGCTGTACGAGAAGGGCACGGTCACCCGTACCCGCGCCGGGCGCGGCTTCGCCTACAGCCCCACCGAGGATGCGCCCGGCCTCACCGCCCGCCGGATGCACAGCGAACTGCAGAAGGAAGAGGACCGCAGCACCGTGCTGGCCCGATTCGTCTCGCAGCTCACCGACGAGGACGAGCAGCTGCTCCGAGAGCTGCTCGACGGAGACGCCCCATGATGTACGCCGTATGGGTTCCACTGCTCATGCCGTTCGTCGCGGTTCCCGCCGCCCGCCGTCTGGCGGACGCCCTGGCGCCCCTGCGTGCCGTTCGGCTGCTCGCCTCGACGGCCGTGGGTCTCGCCTTGTGCAGCACGCTCGCGCTGGTGCTGCTGGTGGTGCCCGGCGCGACCCAGCTGTCCGCGGTCGCCGCGGTCGGTGAACTCGTCAAGCCGCTCGCCTCCGCGCCCGCCGCCGTGGCCGTCCCGCTCGCCCTTGCCGCCCTGGCCCTGCTGGCCGGCTGCACCGCCGCGGTGGTCCGTACCGCCCGCCGCCACTGGGTGGAGCTGCAGTGCGCCAGGCAGTCGGCCGAATGCTCCACTGGTGAACTGGCCGTCCTGCGCGACAGCCGCCCCGACGCCTATGCGCTGCCTGCATTCCCGGGCAGCCCCGGCCGGATCGTCGTCACCACCGGCATGCTGCGCGCCCTGAACCCCGCCGAACGGGACGCTCTGCTCGCGCACGAGCGTGCCCATCTCGCGGGCCGCCACCACCTTTACCTCGCTGCTACCGAGCTCGCCGCCCTCTGCCATCCCGCTCTGCGCTCGCTGCGCGCGCCCATGGGATACGCCCTGGAGCGCTGCGCCGACGAGGCGGCGGCCGTCGCTGTCGGCGACCGGCGGGTCGCCGCGCGCGCGATCGGCGGCGCGGCGCGCGCCGCGCGGGCGGCG
>NZ_JBEZKL010000175.1:0-12711 GCF_040704695.1 Streptomyces sp. NPDC048411 | reverse complement strand
GGCTCGCCCCGATACACCCAGTATCGGGGCGACCCTCCGCCTTGCGATCGCACGCACCAGACGCCGCCAGGCCCGCCCTACGGGCGGACGACGCTACTTTCGAAACACGCCCTAGAACCCCCGCGGCAGCCACGGCTCCACCGCCGAGGAGAACGCCAGTGAGGCCTCGTCGACCGCCCCCGCCCGCAACTCCCGTACCCGGCCGGCCCGCGCCAGCGAGACCATCGATGTGCCGCCCAGGTACGCGGCCCCCAACTCCCGCACCGAAAGCGCCAGATCCGCGGGGTCGTCCGTCCGCTTGCACGACGCTCCCCCCTTCGCGTCGGCCGTCAGCCGCCAACGCCCCTCGTTCCAGGGGCAGAACGCGTCCGTCACCTCGAACACCACGTCCACCGGTGCCCGGTACGCCCGCGCCTCCAGCGCCGCACCCAGGTCCACCAGCCGTACGTACAGTCCGTCGCGCACCTTGATGTTGCACCGCCGGACGTCCGAGACGAGATGCAGGAGGGCATCGTCGACCGGCCGGTTCCGTGCCTCGACCGTCGACGTCAGGTCGATCCCGAAGAGGAACCGCCAGAGCGCCGCGTACGCCGCCGGGTCGAGGGCCGACACATCCTCCGCCACGATCCGGCCCCTGGGGACCCCACCGTCCCAGGCCGGCTTGTTACGGAAGGTCGCGTACCCGACCACCCCACCGTCCCGTTCCGCCAGCACGCACTGCAGCGGCGACGCCCCCTGCCGCGCGCCCTCCGGGTCGAGCGTCGCCTGCCGCTCCCAGCCGGGACCGCGCGCAGGTGCGCCCGGCCGCCCTGCCACCAGCTGCCCGTACACGCCCTCGATCGTGGCGAGCGCCTCGTCCGGCTTCGCGTACCGCAGGCGGGTCCCGTCCGTGCCGTCCGGCACCGTCAGCTCTACCCGGTCCGTGTCGATCTCCAGCGACATCTGCTTCGTGGCCGCTCCGTACCCGAACCGGCCGTAGATCGCGGGCTCCGAAGCCGCCAGCACGGCGAGCGGTTCACCCAGGGCCCGCACGTCGTCGAGCTGGCGCCGCATCATCGAGGTCAGCAGCCCGCGCCTGCGGTGCGTGGCCGCGACGCTCACCATCGTCACCCCTGCCGCAGGCACCAGCGCCCCGCCCGGTACGGGCAGCCGGAAGCTGAACGCACCCGCCGTACCGACCACGTCCGAGCCGTCCCAGATACCGATCGACCGCTCGTGCTCGGTCAGCGCGTTCCAGAGTTCGCGTTCCTCCGGAGACTCGGCGACTCCGCCGAAGGCGAGTTCCAGACTGTCGAACCACTCGTTCCAATCGGACGGACGCAGCACCCGCAACTCAGTAGTCATATGCCATGCCTACCAGGGGTACGGCAGACGGGCGACCCGTTTTCGAACGCATTGTCACAGGGGTCCCCCTGCACCGGAGGCGCCCGGGTGGATAAGGTCCGAGCAATGGCCCGTCGCGCAAGAGCAGACTCGTACCCGGCCCGATTGCGGAAATCGGCGCACCGGGCACGCATCGCGCTGCGCAAATCCGGGGTCGACTACTTCCGTGGCGACGGCTCCGACTGGATCGCTCTGGCCGGACTGCTGCTCACCATCCCGGCGATCACCTGCGGGACGCTGCTGAACGCGGTGTGGTGCGCCCCGGCCGCGCTCGTGCTGCCGATCGTCGCGGGCGGCCTGCTGCTGCGGCCGGCCAGTCTGCTGGGGCTGTACGCGACCGCTGCCGCGGCCCTGATCGTGGAGTCCATCGCGCTCGGCCCGTACGGGCGGGGGGCGGCCCACGTCACCCCCGGCACCGTCCTGGTTGTCGCGGCCTGCGGCTTCCTCGGTCTGATCCTCGCCCAGTTCCGGGCCAGGGTCGGAGTCCCCTGGCGACGCGGCGGCACCATGCTCTTCGACCTGCGCGAACGCATCCGGGTGCAGAGCGCCCTGCCACGCCTGCCGCAGGGCTGGCACCGGGAAATGGCGTTGCGCCCCGCGGGTGGCCAGTCGTTCTCCGGCGACTTCGTCGTCGCGGCCCGCACCAACGGCGGCCGCACCCTGGAGGTCGTCCTCACCGATGTGTCCGGCAAGGGCATGGACGCGGGCTCCCGCGCCCTGCTGCTGTCCGGTGCCTTCGGCGGTCTCCTCGGCTCACTGCCGCCGCACGGCTTCCTGGCCGCGGCCAACGGCTATCTGCTCCGCCAGGACTGGGACGAGGGCTTCGCCACCTCGATCCACCTGGTGCTGGACCTCGAATCGGGTGACTACGAGCTCCTCTCCGCGGGCCACCCGCCTGCCGTGCAGCTGCACGCGGGAAGCGGCCACTGGGAGGAGATGGCCGCGGAGGGCCCGCTGCTCGGGGTGTACGACGGGGCGCAGTTCGACGCGGTGAAGGGCTCGCTGGCCCCCGGTGATGTCCTGATGCTGTTCACGGACGGTCTGGTGGAGGCGTCCGACCGGGACATCGCGGATGGTATCGACCGGCTGACCGGCGAGGCGGACCGCTATGTCGTCACCGGCTTCGAGGGTGCGGCCTGGCATCTGATCGAGGCGTGTGCGAAGGATGTCAACGACGACCGGGCGCTGCTGCTCCTGTCCCGCCGCCACTGAACCCGTTTGTCACCGCCCCGAACCGGGCTTCCGTCAAGGGAAGTCGCCTCGCCACCCGAACGTGGGGCACGGCCGCTCTCCGGGTGCGGGACGCGGTGGCCCGCACCCGGAGAGCGGCTGACCCGCTCAGGACCTCGGCAGGACCCGGACCGGCCAGTGGGACCGCCCCGTGGGCCAGTGGTGCGAGGACGGCGAGGACCAGGACATAGCCGGCAATGAACGGGGAGAGCCGTTCGTCCAGCCCCGCGCCCGCGGCCGCGGCCATCGTGGCGAGGATGAGCGCGAACTCGCCGCGGGCCGGCAGCGTGGTGGAGATGTTCGCCGACTTCGGCAGGACTGGAGTGCCCCGGTGGGGTTTGCCCTACCCCCGATCCGCCAGCAGCCGCCATGGTTCCGGCCCACCTGTGATCCGTAGGTTCAAAGGCACGAGCGACACCCGCTCACGAAGGGCTACGGAAGGCGGACATCATGGGACTGCGACGCACCAGGCAGGGCGCGCAGGACGGGCAGCACACGGCGCACACCGACGGGCTGCACCGCTCCTCGGACATGGCCGTCGAACTGCGCGGTGTCCGGCGGCAGTACGGGCGCGGCGCATCCGCCGTCCACGCCCTGCGCGGCATCGACCTCGCCCTGCCGCGCGCCACGTTCACCGCCGTGATGGGCCCCTCCGGCTCCGGTAAGTCGACCTTCCTGCAGTGCGCGGCCGGGCTCGACCGCCCCACCGAGGGTTCCGTACGCCTCGGCGGCACCGAGATCACCGGCATGAGCGAGAACAAGCTCACCGAGCTGCGCCGGACCCGCCTCGGCTTCGTCTTCCAGGCGTTCAACCTGCTCCCGTCGCTGACCGTCGAGCAGAACGTCGTCCTGCCGATGAGGCTCGCCGGTCGGCGCACCGGCTCCGCCCGCAGCCGCCAAGAAGCCGCCGAGATGCTCGGCCGGGTCGGACTCGGCGACAAGGGGAACCGCCGCCCCGGCCAGCTCTCCGGCGGTCAGCAGCAGCGCGTCGCCATCGCCCGCGCCCTGGTCACCCGCCCCGACGTGGTCTTCGCCGACGAACCGACCGGCGCACTGGACACCACGACCGCGGCCGAGATCCTCGCCCTGCTGCGGCACGCGGTGGACAGCCTCGGCGCGACCGTTGTGATGGTCACCCACGACCCCGCGGCCGCCGCCTACGCCGACCGTGTGCTGTTCCTCGCCGACGGTTCGATCGCGGACAGCCTGCCGCGTGCCCGCGCCGAGCAGATCGCCGCCCGGATGACCGCACTGACGGCCCCCGCCCACGTGGGAGCAGCAGCCTGATGTTCACTCCGCACCTCCCGAACGGTCTCGCCCGCGCGGCCGTCCGCTTCAAGCCCTCCTCGTTCGTGGGGACCTTCGTCGCGCTCCTGATGGCAGCGGCGATCGTCTCCGCCTGCGGCATCCTCCTGGAGGCCGGAATCCGTGCCTCCGTACCCGCCGAGCGCTATGCGAAGGCGCCGGTGCTCGTCGCCGCGGACCAGCAGGTGCATCTGAGGACCGGCAGCGGCGATGACGCATCCGACGCGACGACCCCGCTCCCGGACACCGCACGGCTGCCCGAAGCCCTGGTACGGAAGGCCGCCTCGGTTCCGGGCGCGGCGACCGCGATCGGGGACGTCACCTTCCGCGTACACCTGGACCGCACACCCTTGACCGCACACGGCTGGGGATCCGCCGCCCTCACCGGGACGCGGCTGCTCACCGGCGACGCACCGGAAGCCGGCGACGTCGTCGTTCCCACCGGTGCCAAGAGCCGCGTCGGAGACAGCATCGCCCTGGACACCCCGGCAGGCGTACGGGACTTCCGCATCTCGGGCACGACCGACGCCGCGGCAGGTACTGTCTGGTTCACCGATCAGCAGGCCGTCGCCCTTTCCGGACACCCCGGCCGCGTCGACGCCATCGCCGTGCTCGCCGCCCCCGGCACCCCCACCGCCACCCTCGCCGACCAGGTCACCCGGGCCGTCGGCCGCACCGCAGCCGCCCAGGTGCACACCGGCGACGACCGCGGCGCCGTGGAGGACACCGGGCTGGCCGGAGCCAAGGAGCTCCTCACCGGAATCGGCGGCTCCTTCGGCGGGGTCGCCACCATGGTCGCCGTGTTCACCGCAGCCGGTACCGTCGCCCTCTCCGTCGGCCAGCGCAGCCGCGAATTCGCCCTGCTGCGCGCCATCGGCGCCACCCCGCGCCAACTGCGCCGCACCATCGCCACCGAGTCGCTGCTGGTCGCCCCGCTCGCCGGAGCCCTCGGCTGCCTGCCCGGAATCGCCCTGGCCCACTGGTGGTTCGGTCAACTCCGGGCGAAGGGTGCCGTCCCGGACGCCGTCGGCCTGCACATCTCCTGGCTGCCGCTCACCGTCGCCACGGCCACCACCATGGTCACCGCGCTGTGCGCCGGATACGCCGCCGCCCGCCGCCCCTCGAAGACCAAGCCGGGCCTCGCCCTCGCCCAGTCCGCCGTGGAACGCGCCCCGTTCGGCTGGATCCGTACACCGCTCGGCATCGCCGCCCTCATCGGCGGTGCGCTCTTCGCGGGCTTCGCCGCCTCCGCGACCGGCGAGGACGCGGCCAACGCCGCACTCGGCGTCGTCATGCTCTTCATGCTCGCGGTCGGACTGCTCGGCCCGCTGCTCGCCCGCCTCTGCACCGCCGTCCTCGGTGTCCCGCTGCGTACCGCAGGGGCATCCGGTTCGCTGGCCGCCGCCAACTCCCTTACGAACTCCCGTCGGCTGGCCTCCGCGATCACCCCGATCGTGCTCGCCATGGCCTTCGCCTCGACCCTCGTCTTCATGCACACCAGCGAGGAACGCGTGATCGCACACCAGCAGCGCGACGGCATCACCGCCGACCACATCGTCTCCGCCCCGACGGGGCTCGCCTCCGACGCGACCGCCCGCGCCGCCGCCACGCCCGGCGTCTCCACGGCCGTCGGACTGCTCCGCGCCTCCGTCCTGGTCCCCGTGGGCAGCGGCGGCGACCGGTGGCTGCAGAGCGCGTCCGCCCAGGGCGTCATCGGATCGGTGCACGACCTCACCGAGGTCCAGGACCTCGACGTCCGTACGGGATCGCTCACCCGACTGCGCCCCGGCACGGTCGCCATCGACACCACACTCGCCGAATCGGCGCATGTCGCCACGGGCGACCGGCTCGCGCTGCGGCTGCCGGACGGCACCAGAGCATCCCCGCGGATCGTCGCCGTCTACGGCCGCGGCCTCGGTGTGTCGCTCGTCACCCTGCCCGCCGCCGACCTACGGACCCATGTCACCTCGCCGTACGCCTCCGACGTCCTCGTACGGTCCACCCCGGCCGCCGCGCGGAAGCTCACCGCGCTCGGCACCGTCACCGACGCGTCCGGCTACGCCGCCGCACGGAGCCAGGACCGTGAGCTCAACGCCTGGGCCAACACCACCATGGCCGCGGTTCTCGGCGGATTCGCCGCCGTCGCCGCCGTCAACACGCTGGTCATGACCGTCCTCGACCGCCGCCGCGAACTCGGCATGCTCCGCCTCGTCGGTTCCACCCGCCGCCAGGTCATGGACATGATCCGCTGGGAGGCGCTGCTCGTCACAGTGGCCGGAATCGCGATCGGTACGGGCATCGCGCTGGCCACGCTCAATCCGATGATGAAGGGCCTGACCGGCGAAGCCCCGTACATTCCACCGGTGCTGTACGGGTCGTTCGTCGCCGCGATCGTCGGCCTCGGCCTCGCCGCCGTCACGCTACCGGCCCGTGCCGTCCTGCGCCGGACAGCCGCACGTCCGTAGAGTCGGCCCATGCCCGCATCCCGCAGCAATCCGACCCTGGCAGAAGTCGAGGCGATCGCCCGTGCGGCCCACGCGGATCAGAAGGACAAGGCCGGACGCCCGTACGCCGAACACCTCGCCGCCGTCGCGGAGGGGGTTCGGGCCAGGGGCGGCAGCGACGAACAGATCGCGGCGGCCTGGCTGCACGACGCCGTCGAGGACGAGGTGCTGTCCGGGGAGTGGCTGGCCCGCGCGGCCCTGCCGCAACAGGTCAAGGACATGATCCTCGCCGTCACCAAACGGGACGGCGAGGACCTCGCCTCGTACACCCGGCGCATCCTCGCCACCCCGGGCGCCCTGCTGATCAAGGAGTCCGACCTCGCGCACAACGCCGATCCGGACCGCCTCGCGGTACTGGACCCGGCGACGCGTACCCGGCTGACCGCGAAATATGCGCAGGTACGCGCGCTGCTCGGGCTCACCGCCGTCGAACCGCCCGCCGACCGGCCGGATCCGGCCAACACCGCGGGCGACTGAATCCACTCAGAGCCTGGCGGCGTCCTGCCGGAAGGCCCAGTCCATGTCCGGTTCGGTGGCGAAACGCAGCACCCGCCGTACGGGTGGCGTACACATCACCGTCACCGCGGCGGCCGCGGCCAGGGAGACGAGGACCAGGCCGCCCGGCTCGGAGAGCCACGCGTACCGGTCGAACACCCCGGCGAAGCCGACGCCCTTGATCAGGAACCCGTGCAGCAGATAGCCGCAGTCCGGTGGAGCGCCGGCGGACGTGCCGGAAGGGTGGTGCTCCCCTCGCGCGCGGGGGGCGTGAGGTTGGCGAGATCCGGACAGTGTGATGCGTCACCTGGCAGCAACCACGGGGGAGTTGATGGCACGATGGACGTAACGGAGGAGTGCCGGGATGCGCGCCTCCGGGCCGGCAAGGCGGACCGACCAAGGGTGTGATCAGTCGTGGCCATTTCACTGTCTGTGGTGCTGATGTTGGCGATCATCCTGGTGGTCCTGATCCGCAGCGGCTCCATCAAGGCCGGACCCGCGGTCGTCGCGGTGCTCTTCGGCTTCTTCCTGGCATCGACCGGCATGGCGCCGTCGATCAACAGGTTCATGAACTCGATAGCGGAGACGATCAGCAACATCTCCTTCTGACGCACCGTCGGCCGGCCCCGTGGGGTGGGTCACCGGGGGTCGCC
Source organism: Streptomyces sp. NPDC048411 (assembly GCF_040704695.1). Classification (NCBI taxonomy): domain Bacteria; kingdom Bacillati; phylum Actinomycetota; class Actinomycetes; order Kitasatosporales; family Streptomycetaceae; genus Streptomyces; species Streptomyces sp. NPDC048411. Next base: position 5,141 of record NZ_JBEZKL010000175.1, on the reverse strand, counting down.
GAACGCATCAGGGCCAGGCCGGAGGATCTCCTCCGGCCTGGCCCTGAGTGGCATGGAGCGGGCGACGGGAATCGAACCCGCGTAGCTAGTTTGGAAGACTAGGGCTCTACCATTGAGCTACGCCCGCAAGCACCGCACCGCAGGTCACGAGGACCGCGGCACGAAGAGCATCGTAGCGGGTCGCGGACGGTCTGCGCACACATGGTGGTGGCACGGGGTGCCGCGTTCCGCGCCGCCCCCGAAAAGCGGTCTGTGCACCGCCTCTCGGCATGTACCCTACGTGTCGCACCGACGGGGTGTGGCGCAGCTTGGTAGCGCGTCCGCTTTGGGAGCGGAAGGTCGTCGGTTCGAATCCGGCCACCCCGACCACCAGCAAGATCGCATTGTGGGAGTCATCCCCCGTGCCGTTACTATGCAAAATGCGTGCCCGTGTGTCTGATGTACCGGGCTCGATCCGCGGAGCCGCTGTCCGGTGGCCGAGCAGAACCCCAAGAAGTCAGCCACCAAGGAGACCGAACCGTGAAGAGCGCCGTGGAGACCCTGAACCCGACTCGGGTTCGGCTCAGCATCGAGGTGCCCTTCGAGGAGCTCAAGGACAGCCTCGACGCGGCGTACAAGAAGATCAACCAGCAGGTCACGGTGAAGGGCTTCCGTAAGGGCAAGATCCCCAACCGGGTCATCGACCAGCGGTTCGGCCGCGGTGCTGTGCTGGAGGAGGCCGTCAACGACGCCCTCCCGAAGTTCTACACCGAGGCGGTCAACGAGGGTGAGCTCAACGTCCTGGGCCAGCCTGAGGTCGACATCACCGAGCTGAAGGACGGCGAGCTGCTGGCCTTCACCGCCGAGGTCGACGTGCGCCCCGTGATCGAGATCCCGGACTACTCCGGCATCGAGGTCACCGTGGACGCCCTCGAGGTCACCGACGAAGAGGTCGAGAAGGCCGTGGAGCAGCTCCGCGAGCGCTTCGCCTCCACCAACCCGGTCGAGCGCGCCGCCGCCGAGGGCGACGTCGTCACGATCGACCTGCAGGCCAAGGTCGACGGCGAGGTCTTGGAGGACGGCGTGGCCGAGGGTGTCTCGTACACCATCGGTTCCGGCGAGCTCCTCGACGGCATCGACGCTGCTGTCACGGGCCTGGAGGCGGGTGGCGAGGCCACCTTCACCTCCGAGCTGAAGGGCGGCTCGGCCGAGGGCAAGGAGGCCGAAGTCACCGTCAAGGTCACCGCGGTCGCGGCCCGTGAGCTCCCGGAGCTGGACGACGAGTTCGCCCAGATGGCGAGCGAGTTCGACACGCTCGACGAGCTCAAGGCGGACAGCCGTACGCGCCTGGAGAACACCAAGCAGTACGACCAGGCCACCCAGGCCCAGGAGCGCGTCCTCGAGGAGCTGCTGAAGCTCGCCGAGGTCCCGATCCCCGAGAAGCTGCTCGCGGACGAGGTCCAGACCCGCAAGCACAACCTGGAGCACCACCAGCTCGGCCAGATGGGTCTGACCCTGGAGAAGTACCTGGAGATCCAGGGCAAGACGGTCGAGGAGTTCGACGCCGAGACCTCCGAGCAGGCCATCAAGGGCATCAAGACCCAGTTCATCCTTGACGAGCTCGTCAACAAGGAGAAGCTGAACGTCAACCAGGAGGAGCTCACCGAGCACCTCATGCGGCGCGCCGCTTCCTCCGGCATGAGCCCCGACCAGTTCGCCCAGGCCGTCGTCGAGGGCGGCCAGGTGCCGATGCTCGTCGGCGAGGTCGCCCGCGGCAAGGCGCTGGCTGTGGTCGTCGAGGCCGCCAAGGTCGTCGACACCAACGGTGAGGTCGTCGAGCTGGAGGACGAGGAGGAGCTCGAGGAGGCCATCGAGACGGTCGAGGCCGCCGAGGGCACCACCGAGGCCGCTGCCGAGGAGAAGAACGAGGCCTGAGCCTCGCGCTGAACCCGCGCGACGGGCTCCGGACGCTCAGCGTCCGGAGCCCGTCGTCGTATCGCGGCAGGCTCCCGCGCAGCCGGCCCCGAACTCCCCGCCCGGTGCCGCGGAACCCTTGTGCGCACTGCCCAGCTTGCGCTCCCAGCGAACAGTTGCGGAAGCGGGATGGCGTTGTCCTACCTGCGCGTTAGGGTCCATGAATAGGAAGGGCAGGGGAGTCCCCGCCCGCCCGGTACGAAGACGCTGAGACGGCCGGAGCCGTCAGAGACGAGCAGGTGGATACGTGACGAATCTGATGCCTTACGCCGCCGGAGAGCCGTCCCTCGGTGGTGGCCTCGGCGACCAGGTCTACAGCCGACTGCTCGGCGAGCGCATCATCTTCCTCGGTCAGCAGGTCGACGATGAGATCGCCAACAAGATCACGGCGCAGCTGCTTCTCCTTGCCGCCGAACCCGACAAGGACATCTACCTCTACATCAACAGCCCCGGCGGCTCGGTGACGGCAGGCATGGCGGTCTACGACACCATGCAGTACATCCCGAACGACGTGGTCACCATCGGTATGGGCATGGCGGCCTCGATGGGCCAGTTCCTGCTGACCGGTGGCACTGCGGGCAAGCGCTTCGCGCTCCCGAACACCGACATCCTCATGCACCAGGGTTCGGCCGGCATCGGCGGTACCGCCTCGGACATCAAGATCCAGGCGCAGTACCTGCTCCGTACGAAGCAGCGGATGGCGGAGATCACCGCCCGTCACTCCGGCCAGACCGTGGAGACGATCATCCGCGACGGCGACCGCGACCGCTGGTACACGGCGGAGGAGGCCGTGGAGTACGGGCTGATCGACGAGATCATCTCCGCCGCATCGGGCGTTCCGGGCGGCGGCGGCACCGGGGCCTGAGCCCCTCTGTCCGCCCAGCCCACAGCCCACACCCTCAGAACGCCACCAGGATGGTGAACACCGACATGAGCAACTACCCCGGCCTCCCCGGCGCCTCCGCCAGCGGCCTCTACACCGGCCCGCAGGTGGACAACCGCTACATCGTTCCGCGCTTCGTGGAGCGCACCTCGCAGGGTGTGCGGGAGTACGACCCGTACGCGAAGCTCTTCGAGGAGCGCGTGATCTTCCTCGGCGTGCAGATCGACGACGCGTCCGCCAACGACGTCATGGCGCAGCTGCTGTGCCTGGAGTCGATGGACCCGGACCGTGACATCTCGATCTACATCAACAGCCCCGGCGGCTCGTTCACCGCGCTCACCGCGATCTACGACACGATGCAGTTCGTGAAGCCGGACATCCAGACGGTCTGCATGGGCCAGGCGGCCTCCGCCGCCGCGGTCCTGCTTGCCGCCGGCACGCCCGGCAAGCGCATGGCGCTCCCCAACGCCCGTGTGCTGATCCACCAGCCGTCCTCGCAGACCGGCCGTGAGCAGCTCTCCGACCTGGAGATCGCCGCCAACGAGATTCTGCGGATGCGCACCCAGCTGGAGGAGATGCTGGCCAAGCACTCCACCACGCCGCTGGAGAAGATCCGCGACGACATCGAGCGCGACAAGATCCTGACCGCCGAGGACGCCCTCGCCTACGGTCTCGTCGACCAGATCGTGTCGACCCGCAAGAGCGCGGCCGGAGCGGCCGCCTGACGTCGGCCTTTGCCCCTTGGTGCGGTGGTTTCACACGGTCGCTGCTGTGTGAACCGCGCCAAGGGGGGCCCGAACGGAGGGCCAGGCAAGGTACCGTCGGATAGAGGCACCAGGAGCCGCTGAACCAAGCTGCTCCCAGGCGAAGGGGAAGCACCTCGTGGCACGCATCGGTGATGGCGGCGACCTGCTCAAGTGCTCGTTCTGCGGAAAGAGCCAGAAGCAGGTGAAGAAGCTCATCGCGGGTCCCGGTGTGTACATCTGCGACGAGTGCATCGATCTCTGCAACGAGATCATCGAGGAGGAGCTCGCGGAGACCTCCGAGGTGCGGTGGGAGGAACTCCCCAAGCCGCGCGAGATCTACGAGTTCCTCGAGGGGTACGTCGTCGGTCAGGAGCCCGCGAAGAAGGCCCTCTCGGTCGCTGTGTACAACCACTACAAGCGGGTCCAGGCGGGCGAGAACGGCGGCGCGCAGGGCCGGGACGACGGCATCGAGCTGGCCAAGTCCAACATCCTGCTGCTGGGCCCCACGGGCTCCGGCAAGACGCTCCTCGCGCAGACGCTGGCCCGCATGCTCAACGTCCCGTTCGCCATCGCCGACGCGACGGCGCTGACGGAGGCCGGCTATGTCGGCGAGGACGTCGAGAACATCCTGCTGAAGCTGATCCAGGCCGCGGACTACGACGTCAAGAAGGCCGAGACCGGGATCATCTACATCGACGAGATCGACAAGGTCGCCCGCAAGAGCGAGAACCCGTCGATCACCCGCGATGTCTCCGGCGAGGGCGTCCAGCAGGCGCTGCTGAAGATCCTGGAGGGCACCACCGCCTCCGTACCGCCGCAGGGCGGAAGGAAGCACCCGCACCAGGAGTTCATCCAGATCGACACGACGAACGTGCTGTTCATCGTGGGCGGTGCCTTCGCCGGTCTGGAGCGGATCATCGAATCGCGGGCGGGCGCCAAGGGCATCGGCTTCGGCGCGACGATCCGTTCCAAGCGCGAGATCGAGGCGAGCGACCAGTTCCAGGAGGTCATGCCGGAGGACCTGGTGAAGTTCGGGATGATTCCCGAGTTCATCGGCCGTCTCCCCGTGCTGACTTCGGTTCACAACCTGGACCGCGAGGCGCTGCTGCAGATCCTCGTCGAGCCGCGGAACGCGCTGGTGAAGCAGTATCAGCGCCTCTTCGAACTCGACGGTGTGGAGCTGGACTTCGACCGTCCGGCGCTGGAGGCGATCGCCGACCAGGCGATCCTGCGCGGCACCGGCGCGCGTGGCCTGCGGGCCATCATGGAAGAGGTCCTCCAGTCCGTGATGTACGAGGTGCCGTCCCGCAAGGACGTGGCCCGCGTCGTCATCACGGCGGACGTGGTCCGCAACAACGTCAACCCGACCCTGGTCCCGCGCGAGCCGCGGACGATCGGCAAGGGCGATGACGGACGGCACGAGAAGTCCGCGTAGCGGTTGCGGCAGCAAGACGTACACGAAGGGGCGCCCGGCCAGTCAACTGGGCGGGCGCCCCGTCGGCGGTCGGGAACCTACTCCATGACGCGGATATCCATGCGGAGACACGGCGCTGAAGCGC
>NZ_JBEZKL010000174.1:0-12843 GCF_040704695.1 Streptomyces sp. NPDC048411 | reverse complement strand
GTGCGTGCGATCGCAAGGCGGAGGGTCGCCCCGATACTGGGCGTATCGGGGCGAGCCCGACAACGCAGCGATCGTGCGTGCCAGACGTCGCCAGGCAGGCGGGACTTTCGAAACACGCCCTAGGGGACCCGCACCCACGTCCCCTTCGACGGTGTCCCGTTCGCATCGGTCACGAACAGCATGTACCACCCCGACGGCACCAGCGCCCGATTCCCCGGCATCGTCACGGCGATACCCCCCGCCGTCCTCTTCAGCCCCAGCGCCACGGATCGCTGGTCCGTGTCCGTCACATGCGTCACCGCGCTCGGCCGCATCAGCTTCGCCGACGTGATCGTCGGTCGCTGCTTGGTCGTGAACACCGCCGTACCGCCGCGTCGAATGCTCTTCGGCCCGGCCGTCAGCTCCGGCCGTGAGCCCCGGTACAGGTAGGGCGGCGTGTAGATCTCGATGCGTTGCTCGAAGACGCCCGGGCGGGTGTTCGCCTTGTCGGCGTACAGGGAGTCCGAGCCGAAGATCATGACGCGCCCGTCGGGCAGCAGCAGCGACCCCGAGTGATAGTTCCGTCCGACCTCCGGATCCGCCACCCTCCGGTACGTGTCCGTCTTCGCGTCGTACAGCCGCGCCTGCAGGATGTTCGAGCCGCTGCGCCCGCGGTAGTCGCTCGACCCGCCGGTGACGAGCACCGAGTCGTCGGGCAGCAGCGACGCGCTCGGGTAGCGCGTGCCCTCGGTGAGTGACGCGCCGTCCCTGAATCTCGGCTCGGCGGCCTTCAGGTCCACGAGCCGGGACTTCTCGCTGGACCTGTCCGACTCACCCACTCCGCCCCCGCCGATGACCATGAACTTCTCGTCCTGGGCGGGTGGCAGTCGTACCGTCGCCGATGTCTCCATCTCCCGGGCGTCGCTCAGCCCGGGGATCTCCTCGAACCTGTTCGTCGCAAGGTCCCAGACGCCCGGCGCGCGGCCGACGTCCGCCGGACCGTACCCGGCGTTCGAGCCGGAGTAGAAGAGCCTGCCGTCGCTCAGCAGGAAGACCGCCGGGTAGGTGGGGAACTTCCGGACGATGCCGGTGTACGCCCACTTCTTCGTCCGAGGGTCGTAGATCTCGTCCTTGCCGGGCACGATCTGCCCGATCTCGTCGAGTCCGGACAGGGCGAGGACCCTGCCGTCCTTCAGCGTGGTCAGCGTCGGGTACCAGCGCGCCTCGTTCATCGGATCGACGGTGATGTACCTCTCCGCCACCGGGTCGAACTCGAACGCCTCCCGGATGCCCTGGAAGTCCTTCTTGTCGAGGGCGAGTTTCTGGGCGATCCCGTACACGTTCCGTGTGTCGGAGCCGGAGAGCCCGGAGATCCGGTAGTTGTCCTGGGTGCCCGTCTCGTACGTCCTGCCGGACTTCTGGGCCTCGACGTAGATCCGGCCGAGCCCGGGGTCGTTGCGCAGGAACGCGCCGGTCTTCCTGTCGAAGACCTTGGTGGCCCTCTCGACCAGCACCGGGTCCTTGGAGACGAACGTCCTGCCGTTCTCCTTGCCGGTGAACCGGGTGCCCGCGGGCAGGGTGACCGGCTTGTCCGGGTCCTCGTTGTGGACGATCATCAGGCCGCCCGCCCTGGTGACATCGCCCTTCAGCTTCTCGTACCGCTTCGTGCCGCCGGCTATCAGCAGCCGGCCGTCGGGCAGCTGGGTGTGACCGGAGCAGAACATGTCCTTGGGCGTGGGTACGTTCGTGAACGTGCCGGTCCCCGGGTCCCACAGCACGGACCGGAAGCTCTTCGCGTCGAAGTTCTTCTGGTTGTTGCCGGAGCCCGCGACGAGCAGCACCTTGCCGGTGTGCAGCAGCGCGGCATGGATCGTATTGATCCGGAACTCGGACGGGACGTCGAGGAAGTCCCAGTGGCCGTTGGCGGCCTTGTACTCCGGCTTGTTGATCTCGTACTCGTGGTAGCGCTCGCTGCTGACGCGGTACAGCCACGGCCCGTTCGCCCCCGCGAGCGCCAGTACCACCGCCGTAGTGATCGCCATGCGGCGGGTGCGGCGGCCAGGACGGTACGTCATCGGTTACGTCCCCCCAGGGAGATCTGCACGGTCTGGCCGTCGGACACCCAGTGCGGTCTTTCCTGCGGGGCATGCGCCGGCTGCGGAACCGGTGTGCCGTCCTGCAGGGGTGGTCCGCCGCGCCGCCGCTTCTTCTCCGCGTGGACGGTGTACCGCCAGCCGAAGATCGGCGCCGCCGTGATCAGCAGCGCCAGCGCGGCCCAGGTGAGCATCGCGGGATGGCTGTGGCCGAGGACGAAGGAGGCGGCGATCGAACCGCCGAAGACCACCATGAAGAAGAGATGGATACGGAACGTGCCGAACAACGTGTCGGGGCTGGACGAGTCGCCCTTGGGCGTCACCACGAACGAGCTCTTGCGGCGCAGCACGGCATCCATCAGGGACCGCGCGTAGACCGGGGCGGAGAGCGCGGACATCATCATCCCCGCCATACCGCCGGAGCCCTCCGGCTCGTGCGGGGACACATTGTGCCGCCGGTTCCAGATGTACAGACCGATCTGGAGCGCCGAGGCGTTGCCGTACAGCATCATCCAGACGACCGGGTCGATCTGCACGCCCGAGGCGCCCATGCCCAGGAAAAGCGCGCAACTGAGTGCCGCCAGGATCCAGTTCAGGGCGGACATCGGATAGAAGATGATCATCATGGTGTAGTTGAAGAGCTTGCCGACGGGGAGTGTCCCGATCCCTCTCCAGTACTGCTTGAGGATCGTCTCGTACGTCCCCCGTGACCAGCGCAGCTGCTGGGTGAAGAAGTCCGTCCACGCGGTCGGGCCCTCGCCGACGGCCAGCACGTCCGGGGTGTACACCGAGCGCCACTTCCGGCCGGTGTGCGGGTTGCGCGCGCGATGCATCTCGAAGCCGGTCGCCATGTCCTCGGTGATCGAGTCGTACAGACCGCCGATCTGTTTGAGGGCGGAGATCCGCACGGCGTTGCTGGTCCCGACGAACATCGGGGCGCCGTAGCGGTTGCCCGCGCGCTGGATCAGCGCGTGGAAGAGGAACTGCTGGGACTCGGCGGCCTTCGTGACGAACGTGTCGTAGTTGCCGTAGACCTGCGGGCCGATGACGAAGCCGATGTCCGGGTCGCGGAAGTAGCCGAGCATCCGCTCCAGGTAGTTGGGCAGGGGTACGTGATCGGTGTCGACCGACGCGAAGAAGTCGTACGCGCCGCCGTGCGCGTCGAGCCAGGCGTTGTAGTTGCCGTGCTTGGTCCTCGCGCGGTGCGCGCCCTCGGTCTGGTTCCAGTGCGCGACGCCCTTGCGGGAGAAATGGTGCACCCCGAGCCGGGCGCAGACCTCCTTGACCGCCGGGTCGTCGCCCTCGTCGAGCAGCCAGACGTGCATCAGCCCGCGGTGCCTGATGCGGACCGCCGCTTCGAGGGTCTTCGTCACCATCTCCAGGGGCTCCTTGCCCGGGACGAAGGAGGTGAGGAAGGCGACCCGGGTGCCGGGCTCCGGCACGACCGGGACCGGGTCGCGTGCGACCAGCGTCGCGTGCGCGTTCGACAGGACGTTCATGGTGCGGAAGAGCTCGATCAGACCGATCGAGACGAGCATGACGATGTCGAGGATCAGCAGCGTGTCGTTCTTGAGGTTCGGATCGCGCTGGGTCCAGTGTTCGGGCTGCATCAGCCATGCGAACAGGCCGAGCGAGACGAGCGGTGCGGCGCCGAGCAGGAGCGCCGCGCGGAGTCTGCGCGGTTCCTGCGAGAGCAGCGAGCGGTACTGCACGGAGTACGGTCTGCTCGGATCGGGCTGGGTCAGTGGCCCGGCGAGTCGGCTGTAGTGCTCGTAGTCGTAGCGGGGCAGCGCCTTCTTCGGGTGGCGCCGGCCTCCGGTCCGGGGCCGCGGGGGTATCCGCAGCTGCGTGGTCCGGGAAGGGTCGGTGTTCTGCCGGGCGCCTGTCGGCGTCGACGTCATGGGTCATCCCCCTGCGCGCATGCTGGCTGCGCGGTCGGTCGGTCGTCTCGTCCGCCGCGCATCCCCTCGATCGCGGCGGACGACCTCTCTGGCGGAAGCCTTCCCCTCGCGGGAAGGCGTCCTTCCGGTCGCCCGGTGCCTCTTCGGCATCCGTCCATGAGCGGGACCCCCATCCCGCGGTACGCGCAAACCGGAACTTCCCCCTGTTGCTGCCCCCAACTGTGGGCGTCATCGGCCCGGTTGCGGCTGATGACCCCATGACAGGTTGTATGACCCAGGTCGTGATCGCAAGGGTGAAACGGGCTATTTGCCGGTCATATGTGCGATTTGGGTGTCTCTTGTGGAGGGGGCGTATGGGGGTGTACGAGGGGAGCTTTTCGACCCCCGGGAGACGGCTCAGGGGTCGCCCGCCGGACGCGGGTGGGGTGATGGCATACGAACAAGGCCCCCTCACATGGAGTGAGGGGGCCTTGACTCTGCGTGCGCCGCCAGGGACTCGAACCCCGGACCCGCTGATTAAGAGTCAGCTGCTCTAACCAACTGAGCTAGCGGCGCCTGCTGACCTGGATAACTCTACCCGATGCGGGGGAGTGCTTCTGGCCATTTCCCGACCGTCACGGCCTGTCGGATAGTCGTTTTTTCTGTTTTGTCAGTCAAACTGCACTATGTCGGGAGAGTTGGACACTGACGCCCGTACAGCTGCGCCCAAAGATCTTGACGAATGCGGAGGGGATTCGCATGACCGTGCCGGCCTTCGAGGAGTACGCGCCTGCCGTCGACTGCTCCTGCGCGGGGTGCGCCGCCGGGCGGCGCACCGCCGCTCGCGCCCTGCCCACGCGGTACGGAGGGCACCCCGCCGCGCATGGTGCGCGGCGCGTGCTGGTGCTGGCCACGGCGGCCGGCGTGGTGCTGGGCACCGGCGTGGCCGAGTCGGCGAGCCGGCATGCGGCCGGATCCGCCCGGGCGGACGGGACGACGGCCTCGGCCGATACGAACCCGGACGATACGAATCCGGACGGTCCGGCCCCGGGTGATACGGACCCGGACGACAGGTACCCGGACGGTACGGAGCTGACCGATACGGACGCGGCCGATACGGACATGGTCACTCCGCAGGGAGAACCCGGTCCGCTGTGGGGTGTGGGGGCCTCCGGCCCGCCGTCGTCCACGGGCTCTTCCTCGGCGCTGCGCAAGTCCACGCGGGCGGACATCATCAATCGCGCCAAGAAGTGGGTGAGCGCGAAGGTCCCGTACAGCGTGGCGAAGTACTGGTCCGACGGATACCGGCAGGACTGCTCCGGCTATGTGTCGATGGCCTGGAAGCTCGACGCCAACGAGTGGACGGGCAGCCTCGCCAAGTACGGAACCCGGATCGCGCGCGCGGAGTTGCAGCCCGGCGACATGCTGCTCTTCCACAACCTGGCCAACCCTTCGAAGGGCTCGCACGCCACGATCTTCGGAGGCTGGACCGACTACACGCACACCCATTACACGGCCTACGAACAGACTCCTCCGCACACGCGCAAGCAGACGACGCCCATGGCCTACTGGACCAACTCGGGCAAATACGTCCCGTACCGCTACAAGGGGCTGACCACCGGAACCGGGGCGGGAAGCAGCGGGTCGAAGGCGTTCCCGGGCACCAGGACTTTCGGTCCGGGCGTGAGCAACACACACGTCACCCAGCTCGGGCGGATGCTCGTGGACCGTGGCGGAAGGCGCTTCTACAAGGTCGGACCCGGGCCAGGCTGGGGCGACGCCGACCGGCGTGCGACCCAGGCGTTCCAGAGGGCGCAGGGCTGGAAGGGCAAGGAGGCCGACGGTATCCCCGGCCCGCACACCTGGCGCCTGCTGATGAACGGGACCGGCCGCGACATTCCGGTGAGCGGAAGCACGGGCGGCGGCCGGGGGAGCGGTTCGCATGCGGCCCCGGCCTTCCCGGGCCGGGGTCATTTCCGGCCGGGTCGGTCCAACAGCCATGTCGACAGGCTCGGCAGGCAGTTGGTGAAGAAGGGATACGGCACGTACTACACGTCGGGCCCCGGACCCTGGTGGACCGAGGCGGACCGGCGCAACGTCGAGACCTTCCAACGGGCCCAGGGCTGGCGGGGCACCGAGGCCGACGGTTACCCCGGCCCGGAGACCTGGCGGCGAATCTTTGCGTGAGAACACGGACATGACGGAGGCGGGAATGCGATCCACGGTGCCGGGCAGTTCCGGAGTTCCGGAAGACAGAAAGGAACGGGAGCCGATGAGTGGTGTAGTGGGCGACACGGAGGGTGCCGGAGGCGCCGGGTCCGGCTCGGAGGCGGGTGCCGCCTCGCCGTGCGCCGACCCGGGATCGGTCCCGGGCGCGGATGCCGGCGGCGGCTCGGGTACGGGGGCGGAGGTGCGGGCCGGCTCGGAGGTGGGTGCGGATGTGTGGCCGGGCGCGGGTCCGGCATCGGTTGCGGGGGTGGAGGTTGGGGGTGGCTCGGGTACGGGGGCGGAGGTGCGGGCCGGCTCGGAGGTGGGTGCGGATGTGTGGCCGGGCGCGGGTCCGGTATCGGTTGCGGGGGCGGACGCGCGGGCCGGCTCGGAGGTGGGTGCGGATGTGTGGCCGGGCGCGGGTCCGGTATCGGTTGCGGGGGTGGAGGTTGGGGGTGGCTCCGGTGCGGGGGCGGAGGTGCGGGCCGGCTCGGAGGTGGGTGCGGATGTGTGGCCGGGCGCGGGTCCGGTATCGGTTGCGGGGGCGGACGCGCGGGCCGGCTCGGATGCCGCCCTCGACCTCGTGCTCGACCTGGTCCCGGGTGACGCGACGGACCCCGCCTTCGATACGGTCTCGGTGTCGGTTCCGGCCGCGGCTTTGACGCCGGCCCTCGACCCGGGCTCGGGCCCGCCGGCCTGCCCGCTTCTGGACGCCCTGTTTGACACCGAGCAGCCGGCTCGGACCGAACCCGACCCCGACGCGCCGCACGGCACACCGCCCCCCACGGAGCCGGCGCCCGCCTCGGCCGCCGAAGCCATCCTCGTACAGGAATCCGAATCGGCCCCCGTGTCGGTGTCGAAGCCCGACGACGTCGTGACCGGGCGGCGGCGCGTCGTCATCGCCCATGAAAACCCACCCTCCATCCCTGGGCACCCTCTCTTCCGTGGCGGGTCCGAGCCCCCCGAAGCCGCCGATCTCGCCCTGGGGGCCGATGTCGGCGAGCAGGTGGCGGGCCTGCGGCGGGTGCCGGTGGCGCAGGTGCAGGCGCCGGCGCCCACCAGGCCCGCGCCGGTCGGCGATTGGCGGCTGACCGAGAAGCCGTGGACCGCGCTGCCCGGGTGGGCGGGGGTGCTCGCCGGGCTGGCCGGGATCGCCGGCGGTGGGGCGGTGCTGTGGTGGGTCGGCGCACTGCCCGCCGGGGTGCTCGCCCGGCTCGGGATCGGCTCGCGTCCGTACGACGGCATCGGCATGGGGGCATGGGCGGCGCTCGCCGCCCTGGTGACCGTCGTGTTCTTCGCGCTCGGCGGTCTGACTCGCGGCCGCGTCGGGCACGCATGGGTGATGACGCTCTTCGGCGACTACCGGGGGAGCGTGCGGCGGACGGGGCTCGTCTGGGTCAGCCCGCTGCTGCGGCGCCGCCGGGTCGACGTACGGCTCCGGCACTGGCGCAGCGAACCGCTGCCCGTGGTGGATGCGAACGGTACGGCGCTGCGCGTCGTCGTCCTCGTCGTGTGGCGGATCAAGGACACCGCGCGGGCGATGCTCGGATTGGCGGACCACGAGAAGTATCTGCGCGAGCAGGTCGAGGCGGCGATGGCGCGGGTCTTCTCGCAGCTCCCCGCCGACGTGTTCCACGAGGACGCCCACACGCTGCGCAACGCGGAGGCGGTCGGTGACGCGCTGACCGGGATGCTGAAGGCGGAGTGCGAACCGGTGGGCATCGAGGTGTACTCCGCGCAGCCGACCGGCATCGAGTACGCACCGGAGATCGCCGCCGCGATGCAGCGTCTCCGGATCGCCGCCATTGACGCCCAGCACCGCGACAGTGTGCTGACGTCGGTGGTCGACGCGGTGGACGACACGGTCAGCCGGCTGACCGCCCGCGGCCTCGTGGAGTTCGACGATTATGAACGCAAGGCGCTGGTCAAGGACTTGACGGTGGCCTTCTACACCGGACGCAGCGGTGCGGGCGGGGCCTGACGGCGCGTCCGTACGGCGTCCGCGGCGAACGCGTTCCATGCGTGCTCCGATGTTCAGTTCTGACGTGCAGTCGGTTACCGTGCCGCGCCATGAGGAGCGCAGGCACCGTCGCGGAGCTCGTACAGCGCGCGAGATGCACTATGTGATCCGCCACGCCGCCCGGACCCTGGTCCGCGCGGACCACCCTCGTGCGCTGGACATCGTCGGTTCATCTCTCGCCGAGGCACGACAGGCGAAGGACAAGAAGCAGGGCCATGATGTCCGCGTGTCGTCCGACGATGAAGAACAACACGCTTGGTGGTTGTCCGGTACCCCTCTGTGACACGCGTGTACGGAGCGGCGGACGGCGAAAAGCGCCCAGGGCGGTCCACGTGTGTACGTGAACCGCCCTGGGCGTTGTCTGTGCGCCGCCAGGGACTCGAACCCCGGACCCGCTGATTAAGAGTCAGCTGCTCTAACCAACTGAGCTAGCGGCGCCTGCTGACTCGAAAATAATACCTGGTCCTCAGGGGTGCTGATGACACGTGCCGACGGAGGCCCTAGAGAGCCAGTGACAGCAGGACCGGAGCCGCCCGCCGGTTCAGCGTGTCCGCCGCCGAGCGCAGCCGGTGCGCGTGCTCGATCGGCAGCGACAGCGCCAGGCAGCCGGCCGAGGAGCCCGCCGTGAGCGGCACGGCCGCGCAGACGGTGCCCATCGCGTACTCCTGGAGGTCGAGCACCGGGACCGTCGCCGGCTGGCTGTCCAGCTTGGAGAAGAGGACCTTCTCGCTGGTGATGGTCCGCGAGGTGAGCCGGGCGATCTTATGGCGGGCGAGATGGTCGCGGCGGCCATTCTGGTCGAGCTGGGTCAGCAGGCACTTGCCGATCGCGCTGGCATGCGCGGCGGACCGGAAGTCCACCCACTCGTTGACCGCGGGGGTACGCGGACCGTCGGCGTACTGCGTGACCCGGATCTCGCCGTCGACGTACCGGCTTATGTACACCGCGGCGCCGACCGAATCGCGCAGCTGGTCCAGGGTCTGCTGGAGCTTGTTCTCCAGTGCCTGCCTGCGGGCGGCCCCGGAGCCGAGCAGCAGGAGTGAGGCGCCGATCACATAGGCGCCGTCGGACACCTGCTCGACGTAGCCCTCGCGGCGCAGCGTCAGCAGCAGTGAGGCGAGATGCCCCACCGGCAGTCCCGTCTCCCGGGAGATCTGGGCGTCCGTCACACCGGTGCGGTGCTTGGAGACCGTTTCGAGAACACGAAGGGCGTACTGCACCGAGTGGAACGGTGCGGTCGGTTCGGGCTTCAACGCCACGGTTTCCCCCTACCAGGTTGTGACCGCAAGCTTCGGCACCACGATAGCCGCCAAGAGTCTTTTGATGGGGGCCTGTTGACGAGTTCTTGGTGCGCCCCGGCGCTGTCAGCAGGAGTGCAATCGGTTGGCATATGTCAGAGTCAATATCTCAACGCGGAGGCACGTCAACGCCGTTCGGGGCATCGGAAACATCCGGGGAGGGAACATATCCGCGCCGCATGTCGACCACGTTCGGCAACGGTTCCCCGGCCGCCCACCGTTCGTACATCTCCACGAACTGCTCGCCCAGCCGGTCCCGCCAGCCCACGGTGTCGCCGCTCATGTGCGGCGAGACGATCAGCCCCGGTGCGTCCCACAGTCCACTGCCCGGAGCGAGCGGCTCGTGCTGGAAGACGTCGAGCGCCGCGCCCGCGATCCACCGTCGGCGCAGCGCGTCGGCGAGATCGTCCTCGACGACCATCGGGCCTCGCCCCACATTGATGAAGCGGGCCGAAGGCTGCATCAGCCCGAAGAACCGCGCGTCGAACATCCCGCGCGTCCGTTCCGTCAGGGGCGCCGCGCAGATCACCCAGTCGGCGAGCGCCGCCAGCCGGTCCAGATCCTCGGCGCCATGGATGGTGCGCCGCGCCGTACGCCCCACGAGCGCCACCTGGACGCCCAGTGCGTTGAGCAGCCGGGTGATCTCCCGGCCGATCGGCCCGGCCCCGACGACGACCGCGCGGGCGCCCGCGAGCTGCTGCGACTCGCGGTGGTGCCAGCGCCGCCGACGCTGCAGCTCCAGCGTGCCGGGGACGTCCTTGGCGAACGCGAGCACCAGGCCCAGTACGTATTCGGCGATCGGCCGTTCGAAGATGCCCCGCGCGTTGGTCAGCACGGTGTCGGACCCGGCCAGCTCCGGGCAGAGCAGCCGGTCCACTCCCGCGCTGGCCGTGTGCACCCACCGGGGCCGCGGTCCGTCGCCGGGCCAGGCGGCGCGTACCGCGTCGGAGGCGAAGTCCCACACCAGCAGGGCGTCGGCGTGCGGCAGCTCCCCGGCGAGGCCGGCCTCGTCCACGTAGCGGATCCGGACCCGGCCGGTCAGCCGGCCGAGGCGCGGCGACGGGGCGGCGTCGAGTACGAGGAGGGTGGGCTCTGACATCAGGGAGTGGTCGCCTCGTCAACGTCTGAGATGTGCGGATTGACCACGCTCGCACCCGGGCCCGCGCCCGTCAACGCCAAGGTCGGCAGGGGTGCGGGCGCCGGGGGAATACTGGGCAGTGGGGGAGGGCAGCGGCAGTGCACCGGTCCAGCAGTGCAGGAGGGTGAATATGACGACCGTCGGTTTCCTCTACCCGGGCCATTTCGCGGACGACGACTTCCCGCGCATGGAGGTCATCCTCGACACCACCATCAGGCTCGTCGTCAACCGCACGGAGCCGGGTGAGGACGACCGCCGCACCGAGATCCTGCGGCAGCGGGGCGCACCCGAACGCCTCGCCGCCGGGGTCGAGGAGCTGCGGCGCGCCGGTGCCGAGTCGGTGGTCTGGGCCAGCACCGGCGGGAGTCTCGTGTACGGGTGGGAGGGCGCCCATCAGCAGAGCACCGCCCTGGCCAGGGCGGCGGGGCTGCCCGCATCGAGTACGTCGCTCGCCTTCGTCCACGCGGTACGGGCGCTGGGCGCCGCGCGTGTCGCGGTCGCCGCTCCGTACACCGAGGAGATCGCCGGGCTCTTCGGCGACTTCCTGGCCGCCGCGGGCGTCGAGGTGGTCGCCGTGCGCGGCGGTGGCGTCACCTCCGCGGCCGCGGCCGCGGGGTGGGGGCTGGACCGGCTGAAAGAGCTCGCGGTTGCCGCGGACCGGCCGGACGCGGAGGCGGTACTGCTGCCGGACAACGCCGTGCACACCGCCGCGCACGTCCGTGACCTGGAGGAACTCCTCGCCAAGCCGGTCCTTACCGCGAACCAGGTGGCGGTGTACGAGGCTCTGCGGCTGGCCCGGCGCCGCACCTGGGCGCCCCAGCTCGGCACGCTGTTCGCCACCCGGGAGGCGCCGCCCGCACCGGTCGGGAGGTAACGGCCTCCTCCGCGGTAGGGAGTGGACTCCCGACGCCCTGCGACTCCGCTTGCTGATCCACTCCCTACCGCGGGGAGGCCGTGACCGGCCGGGAATAACCGGAGACAACCTCCTGTTAGGTTTCGGCGGACGCACGAGCATCACCGGAGAGGCCTTCACGTGGACAAGAACCGAGGCGACGAGAACCGAGGCGACGGGAGTCACGGCGACGCCATTCGGGGCAGGGCCGAGGGAACGGCCTCGGTGCCGCTGTCGGTGCTCGACCTGGTGACCGTCGGCCAGGGTCGCACCGCGACCCAGGCGCTGCGCACCAGTGTGGACATCGCCCAGCTCGCCGAGCGCCGTGGCTACCACCGCCTCTGGGTCGCCGAACACCACTCCATGCCCGGCGTCGCCTCGTCGTCCCCGGCCGTGATCCTGGCCCACCTCGCCGCCCGTACCGAGCGGATCCGGCTCGGCTCCGGCGGGGTCATGCTGCCCAACCACGCCCCGCTGGTCATCGCCGAACAGTTCGGCACGCTGGAGGCCATGGCCCCCGGCCGCATCGACCTCGGCCTCGGGCGCGCCCCCGGCACGGACGGTGCGACCGCCGCCGCGCTGCGCCGCACGGACCGGCTGGGCGAGGGCGCCGACGACTTCCCGCAGCAGCTCGCCGAGCTGACCCGGTTCCTGGACGACGACTTCCCGGACGGCCACCCCTACGCCCGGATCCACGCGGTTCCGGGCCCGGTGCAGGGTCCCGCGGGCCGCCCGCCGATCTGGCTGCTCGGCTCCTCCGGCTTCAGCGCCCGGCTGGCCGGGGTCCTGGGTCTGCCGTTCGCCTTCGCCCACCACTTCTCGGCGCAGAACACGATTCCGGCGCTCGACCTGTACCGGGACTCGTTCAAGCCGTCCGCGGTGCTGGATGCCCCGTACGCCCTGATCGGCGTCTCGGCGCTGGCAGCCGACGAGGAGCGCGAGGCCCGCCGCCAGGTCCTGACCGGTGCCCTGTCGATGCTCCGCCTGCGCACCGGCCGCCCCGGTCTGATCCCGACGCCGGAGGAGGCGGAGGCCTATGTCTTCAGTCCGGTGGAGCGGGAGTTCGTCGACGGCTGGCTCGGCAATGTCATCCACGGGACGGCGGACGAGGTGCGCAGCGGTCTGGACGGCCTGGCCAAGCGGACCGGGGCGGACGAGCTGATGATCACGGCGAATGCGCATGGCGGGGAGGCGCGGCTGCGCAGCTACGACCTGATCGCGGACGCGTACGGGTTGCGTGGCTGACGTCCGTGCCGAGCGTTCTGCCTTCAAGCGCCGGGCGGGCCTGTACACAGGCCCGCCCGGCGCGTGTAGGCACGGTCGGCTTCGTGTTCC
>NZ_JBEZKL010000173.1:0-13014 GCF_040704695.1 Streptomyces sp. NPDC048411 | reverse complement strand
CAGATGCACGGACGCGCCGGCTTCGACCTCCTCCGCCACCGCATCCTCCTGCCCTGACGGCTACACGACGTCACCACCGACTACGGGCCAGACCCGTTGATTAGACACTCCCGCCCGAGGCGTACGACCCGAAACTCGACGTCGACTTCACTCCGCTCCGCGACGAGGGCCCGACCGCAGCGGGCTTCGGCCGGGCCGCCTGACCGGCCCACCAGCGCACGCTGAGCGTGTCGGGGGAGTCGAGGTGGCGTCCGAGGCCCTGTTCTCGCATGGCTTGGATACAGCCAGGTGACGTGTACCGCTCCGTGACGTCCTGCGGGCGGTCGCTGTAAGGGCCAGCGGTGCAGCGGATAGCGGTAGCGAGGTCCGGGGCCTGCGAACCCCGGATATTCCAAAGTCGTCCGCACTACAGTCGTCCGCACTACAGTCGGCCGCAGTTGTGTGCGTGGTGCGGAGGTGGACGATACGTGGGGAGCTATACGACACGACGAGGCGTCCGAACCGGCGCGACGATGTGGCGGGCGCTCTCAGATGGTCCCGAGAAGCGCATCGCCCCCGACGGCGTGATGGATCTGATGTGGTTCCAGGACCGTCTCGTCGTGGCAGGCCCCGACACTCGGACGGTAATCGTGCCGACGCATGCCGGCAAGGTGACCTGGGGTCTCCAACTCGCTCCGGGCGTGGCGTACGCACTTCTCGGTGTGCCCGCACACGAACTGACGGAGCGGCGCGTCGAGTTGTCGGAACTCGTCGTACTCCCCAGGCACGACGGCTGGTCGTTCGAGGACAACGCGGCCGACGCGCTCGAACGGGTTTTCATCGCCCTATGGACGCGGGCGGACCCGGAGCTCTCCGTCCTTCGTCTGGCGACCTCTCTCGACCGCGCCGCTCGCGAAGGCCTGAGCGTGCGTGAGACCGCAGAGCTCCACGACCTATCGGAGCGATCATTGCGTCGGCTCAGCAACCGGCTCTTCGGCTACGGCCCCAAGACGCTCATGCGGATTCACCGTTTCCAGCATGCACTCCACTTGGCACGAGCAGGCCTGCCGTTGAGTAGTGCAGCGGCGACAGCCGGCTACGCCGACCAAGCCCACTTCAACCGTGAGAGCAAACGGCTCACCGGCCAGACACCCACCACGCTCACACGCGTCGCTTAGCTGTTTTCAACATGACGCCCTCTCAAATGCTCGCCTTTCTGGCTTCGTGTTCGTTCCCCTCGGCTGGCCGTTTCGTCCAAGCCTGACGTAGCCAACGGATGACAGGGTCCTCGTATGAGCATCAACCTGGGTCGCGCGAGAGCGTTCATGGCCTCGCACGCGCGAGTTCTCGATCAGCGGCGCTTCGAGGCCGTCACCACCGACAGCGACGCGGCTCGTAAGGCCATCATCCACGGACTCGACGCCTACCGAAACCCTGACGGCGGCTACGGATGGGGACTCGAACCGGACCTTCGTGCACCAGAGAGCCAGCCAGGAGGCGCCCAGCACGCGCTCGAGGCACTCGCCGACGCCGGCCCTGCGACCTCGCCGCACACTGCAGCCCTACTCGACTGGCTGGACTCCGTGACTCTGCCCGATGGCGGGCTGCCGTTCGCGCTTCCGATCGGCGACCCCGCGGCGTGCGCCCCGTTCTGGGTACAAGCGGATCCCTCGGAGTCATCGCTGCAAATCACGGCCGCAGTCGCGACGCAGGCGTATCGCACCGCGCGCTGGGATGAAGCCGTACGAGACCATCCATGGCTGGCGATGGCGACGCGGTACTGCTTCGACGCGATCCGTAAGATCGACGAAGTGCCCTTCGCGTACGTGCTCTCCTTCGCGCTCCAGTTCCTCGACATCGCAGCCGACACCCACCCGGAGGCGCGTGACCTCCTCGACCACCTTGGACGGTTCGTCCCAAAGAACGGGGCACTCGCCGTCGTCGGCGGGGCCGAGGGCGAGACGCTTCATCTTCTCGACTACGCGCCCGAGCCCGGGCGACCGATCCGCGGCCTGCTCGACCCCCAGGCTGTGTCGGACGACCTCGACCGCCTGGAACTCGGGCAGCGACAGGACGGCGGGTGGGTGGTCGACTTCACCAGCTATTCGGCCGCCGCATCACTCGAATGGCGTGGCTACACAACGGTCGGCGCCGTCACTGTGCTGCGCATGAACGGACGCTGATCCCGGCTCGCTCTGGGCCACAGACTGCGATTCGGCCCTGCTCTACAGCTGCCGCCTTCGCAGCAACATGGGAAGGTGCGGCCCTGAACAAGGATTACTCCACCGCTTCGGTGCCGCTCAAGGAGAACCGGAGGGAGGGTGGGTTCAGCTACCGCGCCAAGTTCATCAACGCCAACCGCGTGATTAAGCTTCAAGTTAAGAGCTCGCGCAGATAGGCGCGATGGGGCACCTCGGGAGCAGGGCAGGCGCAGGGCTTGGTGATCATGGAGTTGCGACACTCTTGGTCAGGTGGGTCCAATTCGCGGCGCTGCTGTCACAGCGGCCTGTCTACGATCCGGCCCGCCGCTGGGCTGTCACCGCACGCGGATCAGCGACCGGATCATCTTCCGGCAAGCTGCTGTAACTCCTCCTTTCCCTTGCCCGGTCTTGGAACTCAGACAGTGCACGGAGTCGCGGCGGGACGCTGCCCCGCGGTGAACGCGGCCGGCGGGACGCCCATGAAGTGGCGGAACTCGCCCGTCATGTGGGACTGGTCGTAGTAGCCCGCCGTCGCGGCGATGTCCGACCACCGGCCGGCGCCCGCCGCGAGTACGGTGCGAACTCGGTCGATGCGCGCGAAGTGCTTGGGGGACAGGCCAGTGCCGTCGGTGAACAGGGTGTGCAGGCGGCGCTCACTGATGTGCAACCGGGCTGCGGTCGTGGCGACGGTGGCGCTGACCAGTAGGTGTGCCGCCTCTTCGAGCCGCGCCGGGGGCTCCGGGCGGTCGGCCCATGCCTTTTCGAGAGCAGCGATCGGATGGGCGGCGAGCTGATCGACATCCAGGCCCGGTGGTTCTCGGAGCGGAAGGGCCCGGTCGGCGAAATCACGCAGTGGACGGCCGAGCAGGGCTTGGGCACGACCCGGCCGCATGCGAACCCGCACGCACGAGTGGCTGGGCGCACCGACGTGATAGGCAGCCCGGGTGCGGGGGCCCATGACGATCAGTTCACGCGTTTCGATGCGCAGGAGGAGTGTGGTGGCGTGATCGGGCATGTCGATCGTCGCCGAACCGTCCGCCGTGGCGACATCGATCCCGGCCACCCAACGCAGAAGGGCAGGCGGCACGTTGAGAGAGTTCACGCGTTTCACGATAGTGCCGAAACTTCCTATCACGCGGTGTGAGAGCGATGTGATCGTCGGGCCATGATCCTTGTTACCGGTGCTACTGGCACCATCGGTAGTCACGTCGTGCGTCTGCTCACCGAGCGGGGTGTGCCGTTTCGGGCGATGTCCCGCCGCGAGCGGCCCGGCGGGGTGCGGGCCGACTTCGACGACCCGGCGTCGCTGGCGGGCGCGGTGGCCGGCGTCGACACGGTCTTCCTGGTGACCGTGCCACCCGTGCCGACAGCGGACCACGACATCGCCCTGGTGACGGCCGCGCAGGCAGCGGGCGTCCGTAAGATCGTCAAGTTGTCCGCGATCGGCAGCGGCAAGCTGTTCGACGGGGCGACCGTCGGCGCGTGGCATGTCGCCGCGGAGGAGGCGATCGAGGCCAGCGGGCTCGTGTGGACGATGCTCCGTCCGCCGAGCTTCGCGTCGAACTTCTTGCGCTACCGGGCGCTGATCCAGGCTGGAGAGCCGATCCCGAACCTGGTCGGCGACTCCCGGCAGGCCATCGTCGACCCGAGGGACGTGGCCGCGGTCGCCGTTGCCGCCATGACCAGCGATGCGCACGATGGGCAGCGGTATGACCTGACCGGGCCAGAGCTGCTGACGTTCACAGACCAGGCGTCGATCCTGGAGCGCGTGCTGGAACGACCGGTCAAGACCACCGACGCGAGCGAGCTCGCCCAGTTGCCAGCCGGGATGATCACCGGCATCGGCTGGGCGCGCGCTGGCGGCGCGGCCTACGTCACCGACCACGTGCCGCGGGTGCTCGGCCGACCGGCGGGCACGTTCGAGCAGTGGGCACGCAACCACAGGAAGGCATTCGCGGCAATGCCGTAACCCACCGCCGCCGACCGCCGCTAAGCTGCCCGGCAAGAGGCCATCGGAGTTCAAGGGATAGAGCCCGCTCCCCTTTGGTGCTTCGCCGGAGCTGGTACACACGCAACGGTCTTGAACTCGCGCATAGGTGTGGGGGTCATGGTCGCCGGGTGGGGCGGTCGTCCCACCGGTGGGTGGTCCAGGCGCGGCGAATGAGGCTACGCACCGTGATGACGGCATCCGTGAGGTCGAAGAAGGCGTTGATGACGTCGATCCGGCGTTCGTAGCAGCGTGCGAGTCGGTGGAAGGCGTTCTGCCAGGCGTGGGTGCGCTCTACGTGCCAGCGCCCGGTGGCCTGGACGGGAGCTTTCTCGCCCTTGTGCGCGATCCGGCCGCGCAGTCCGCGTTCGTCGAGGGTGGTGGCGGTCTTGCCCGAGTCGTAGCCGGCGTCCAGGTGCACGGTGATGGCGTCGGGCAGCGGGCCCAGGCCGTCCAGAAGGTCCAGGGTCGGGGCGAGCAGCGGCGAGTCGTGGCAGTTCGCTCCGGCAAGGACGCGGCCCAGCGGGATGCCGTAACCGTCTGTCATCCCCGAGCGTTTGAGGCCCTGTTTGCCCCGGTCGACCGGTGAGCGTCCGGCGGCTTCTCCGCCTCCGGGTGCTTTGGTGATCGCCCCGTCGACGGCGATCTGATCCAGAACGAGGCCGACGATGCGGTCGTACGCCTCCAGGGCGATGTGCCGAAGCCGGGCGAAGACGCCGAGCCGGATCCACTCGTCACGGCGGTTGCGGATCGTGGTGGCTGAACAGGTGGTGCCCGCCAGGGCCTCGTAGGAGCAGCCGAAGCGGAGGAGTTGCAGCAGCTTGTCGAAGATGATCCGATCGCTGATCCGTGTGCGGTGGCAGCCCAGCGGGTGGGCCGGATCGTAGACGGGCCGCTGTGGCAGCAGCGCCGCGAATTGGTCCCACAGGGGTTCGGTCAGCCATGACGGCAGGGCAGGCACAGGTCTCCCGGTGATCACAGAGTGTCGCAACTCCATGATCACCAGGCCCTGTGCCTGCCCTGCTCCCGAGGTGCCCCATCGCGCCTATCTGCGCGAGCTCTAATTCCCCTGATCGATGACCGGTTCGTCCTGCGGCCTCTAACGTCTTTTCCATGACCATTGAAGGCAGCTCGGAGCAGGTCGTCGTACAGCTCGACAAAGTGCGCAAGGAATTCGGCGACTCCGTCGCGCTCGACGGTGTGTCGCTGGAGATTCGTGCCGGTGAAGCGGTGGCGGTGATGGGGCCTTCGGGCAGCGGCAAGTCGACGCTGCTCAACATGGTCGCCGGGCTGGACCGCCCGACCTCCGGGCGAGTCGTCGTCCAGGGGGAGGACCTGGGGACGCTCAGTGAGAAGGGCCTGTCGCTGTTCCGGCGTCATCGCATCGGCATGGTCTTCCAGTTCTTCAACCTCCTGGACGACCTGCCGGCGCTGGACAACGTGGCGCTCGCGGGGCAGCTGACCGGGACCCCGGCCCGGCAGGCACGCGAGCGCGCGCTGGCCCTCCTCGAGGAGCTGGGCATCGCCGACCGCAAGGACATCTACCCGGCGGCGCTCAGCGGCGGCGAGCGCCAGCGCGTGGCCGTCGCCCGTGCCCTGATGAACCGTCCGGCCCTGCTGCTCGCCGACGAGCCGACGGGCGCTCTGGACAGCCGGTCCGGCGAGCATGTGATGGATCTGCTGCTCGGCCTGAACCAGCTCGGGCAGACGCTGCTCATGGTGACGCACGACGAACGCCTGGCCGCGCGGTGCGCCAGCCGGGTGATCGAGGTCGCTGACGGCCGGGTGGCCCGCGAGCGGACTCTGGAGCGGAGCGCATGAAGGCTGTATGGCGGGTCGCACGTGCGGCCGTGCGGCGCAGGCGGCTCCAGACCGTCGTCATCGGCGTCGTCATCCTGTTCTCCACCATGTCGATCGTGGTCGCACTGGGGCTGCTGGAGTCGGCCTCGGCGCCGTTCGACCGTGGATTCGCCCAGCAGCGCGGCCCGCACGCCGTCGCGGCCTTCGACCGTGACAAGGTGTCCGACGACCAGTTGAGGCGGGCGGCGCGCCGGCCCGGGGTGGAGGCCGTCACGGGTCCCTTCGAGCAGGCCGTGCTGAACATCCCCGAGGGCGTGTCCCGCATGGTGCGGGGCCCCCAGAGGGTGGTGGGCCGCGCGGACCCGGGCGGAGACGTGGACCGTCTGGACCTGTGGCAGGGGCGTTGGGCGACCGCGCCGGGCGAGATCGTCCTGCGCCAGCTCCCGCCGTCGCAGAGCGCGCTGCCCTTGGGCCCGAAGGAGGAGCCGCTGCCGGTCGGCGAGAAGCTCGAGATCCCCGGCATGCCGACGCTCACCGTCGTCGGGTACGCCTACAGCCTGAGCAAGACGGCCGACGCCTGGGTGTCGCCGGAGCAGATCGCCGGCCTGGGACCGACCACGTCCCAGATGCTGTACCGCTTCTCCTCCGCCGGGAGCGACTCCGCGGTCGAGGCCGGCCTGGCCTCGGTCGTCGAGGGGCTACCGCGGGACTCGTTCCTCGGCTCCAACTCGTATCTCGCCATCAAGCGTGAAGTGGCGTCCGGGCTGGGCGCGTACGTGCCCTTCCTGATGGTCTTCGGCTGCCTGGGGCTCCTGTCCGCGCTCCTGATCGTCGCCAACGTGATCAGCGGCGCGGTCGTGTCGGGGTTCCGGCACATCGGCACCCTCAAGGCCCTGGGCTTCACCCCGCACGAAGTCGTGGCGATCTATCTCGTGATGGTGTCCGTCCCGGCGATCGCCGGCTGCGTGCTGGGCACCGGGCTGGGCAATCTCATGGCGCGGCCCCTGCTCGTCAACGCGTTCAGGGGCATCGGTCTGGGGAACATCGGCGTCAGCCCTCTGGTGAACACGGTCGCGCTGCTGGGGATGCCCGTCGTCGTCGTGCTCGCCGCGCTCGTCCCCGCCCTGCGGGCCCACCGGCTGTCGGCGGCCGAGGCGATCAGCGCCGGCAGCGCGCCGCGCATGGGCCGCGGGCTGAGGGTCCAGCGCCTGCTCGGCGGCACCCGGCTGCCGCGCCCCGTCAGCCTGGGGCTTGGCCTGCCCTTCGCCCGCCCGGGCCGCACGAGCCTGACCATGGCGGCGGCCGTGCTCGGCGTGACCACCGTGACCTTCGCGACGGGACTGGTCAGGACGGTGGAGGAGTACGCGGACACCTCCACCCACAAGGGCGCCGTCCAGGTCACGGTGGACCGGGGCAACCCCGTCAAGGGGGTCGAGTCGAAGCGGGGGGACGCCGCGACGGAGGCGCTGCTGCGCACGCAGCCCGGCACGGCCGAGGTGACCGCCCGGCTGACCCTCGCGCTGTCGCTCGTGGGGTCCACGGAGAGCGTGGAGGGCCAGTTCTTCCGGGGCAAGTCGTCGGCGCTGGGCTTCGAGCGGGAGATCGTGAAGGGACGCTGGCTGGACAGGCCCGGTGAAGTGGTCGTCACGTCGGGATTCCTGAAGGAACGCGGCCTGAGCGTCGGCGACCACCTCACGCTGGAGAAGGACGGTCGGCGGACCCGCGTCACGATCGTCGGCGCGACCATGTCCGGCGAGACCACGAACCTCTACTCCGTATGGCAGACGCTCACCCCGCTCGCACCGGCGTACAAGCCCATCCAGGTCCAGTACCTGGTCAAGCTGGACCCGGGCACGGACGTCGACGGCTACCTCGGCTCGGTGAAGTCCGCCGACCCCGGCCTGTACCCGAAGGACTCCACCGATTCGGACAACTCCTTCGCCCTGGCCATGATCAGCCTGGCGACGACCCTCACCCTGGTGCTGGGGACGGTGGCGGCGCTCGGCGTCTTCAACACCGTCGTGCTCAACACCCGGGAACGGCGCCGTGACCTGGGCATGCTGAAGTCGATCGGCATGACGCCCAGTCAGGTGATCGCCATGATGCTGACGTCCATGGCGGCGCTCGGAGTGGTCGGCGGGCTGATCGGCATTCCCCTGGGGGTCGCCGCCCACCGGCTGATCGTGCCGATGGCGGGCGAGGCGGCCAACATCGCCCTCCCCGCCTTCCTGATGGACGTGTGGCACGCGCGGGAGATCACCCTGCTTGCCTTCGCCGGGACCGTGCTGGCGCTGCTGGGCGCGTTCGTCCCGTCCCGGTCGGCGGCACGCCTGACGATCTCGGAGGCCCTGCGCAACGAGTGACCCGCGGCAGTGAGGCCCTGGAGGCAGGCGGCCTGCCGCCGGGTTGAACGCTCCACCGGACCGAAGCCCCCGTGCGAGGATGACGCGCTATTGCAACTCCCTGGCGTTTTCCGGCCGTTGTCGCCGGACCACTAGAGTGAGGAGCCCCGGTGGGCATGCTCAGCCGCGACGATGTGGACCGGGCCCGGCGGCGACTGGCCGGCCGGGCGTGGCGGACGCCGGTCGTCCGCTGCGAGGAGCTGGACGCGCTGACCGGCGCGCGGCTGTGGCTGAAGGCCGAGAATCTGCAGCGCGGCGGTTCGTTCAAGGTCCGGGGAGCTCTCCTGGCCGTCGAGGAACTGGCCGCCGCGGGCAGCCGCGGAGTGATCGCGCAGAGCACCGGCAATCACGCCATCGCGGTGGCGCTGACCGCCGCGGAGCACAAACTGCCCACGGTGGTGGTGCTGCCGTCCGGCGCGCCGGCGGCCAAGGTACGGCGCGTCCGGGAGGCTGGCGCCGAGGCGGTGCTCGTGGGCACGACGCTCGCCGAGCGGGTGGCCGTGGTCGAGGAGCTCCGCGGGCGGTACGGATACGACGTGGTCGACCCGTACCAGAACCTGTGCCGTTCGGAAACTCGTCGCTGCTGGTCAAGCCGCGTATCTGTACTCGCTGATCACGCCGCCGAGCACTTGGGTGCGCAGGAGCCGGTGAGCACTCGGAGCGGTCATGGGCGCCGGGTGCTCGTGGGCGAGGGGCGGGAGTTGCCCCCGGGCCTGGTGCGGGCGATGACCGTTGTAGTGCCGGGCATAGGAATCAAGGACCTGCCGAGCATGGGTCTCGTTCCATATCAGCAGGTGGTCGAGGACCTCGCGTCTCAGGGTTCCGATGACTCGTTCACAGTGCGCGTTCATCCGACAAGTCCGCGGTGCGGTCCTCACGACCTCGATGTCGTCGGCTGCGAAGACCGCGTCGAAGGAATCGGCGTACTTCGCGTCCCGGTCGCGGAGCAGGAAGCGCAGCGAGTCGAGCCGTGCGCCCAACTCGACGGCGAGGTTTCTCGCCTGCTGCACCGTCCAAGATCTGGTGGGATGGGCGGTCACGCCGGCGATGTGCAGTCGGCGTGTGCCGTGATCGAGGAAGACCAGCGCGTACACGCGGCGCAGGTCGACCAGGTCGATGTGCAGGAAGTCGCAGGCGATGACGCCCTCGGTCTGCGCGGTCAGGAACTCTCGCCACGTCGGGGCCGCTGCGGCGTGGGGCTGGATCGATGCCCGCTGCGGTGAGGATCTCCCAGACCGTCGTCGAGCCAACTGGGTGTCCGAGCCGGACGAGCTCCCCTTGGATCCGTCGGCAGCCCCAGCGCGGATTCTCCTTCGCGAGCCGCAACACCAGAGCCTTCACCGCGCTCGCGGTCGACGGTCTCCCGGGCCTGCTCCGGGGCTTGCTGCAGTCCCACTTCTTGGCGATCAGCCTGCGGTGCCACGCGAGCAGCGTCGTGGGCGTCACCGGGAAGAATCGTGCCCACCGGCGCCGGGGAATCAGCCAGGACAGTGCCGCGAACCACAGCCGATCCGCCGGCTCGTACCGCACCGGGCCCGTGAGCTGCCTGCGCAGCACCGCGTTCTCGTGCCGCAGCACAAGCAGTTCCGCATCCTTGGCCGCATCCCCGCA
Organism: Streptomyces sp. NPDC048411; assembly: GCF_040704695.1. Lineage (NCBI taxonomy): Bacteria > Bacillati > Actinomycetota > Actinomycetes > Kitasatosporales > Streptomycetaceae > Streptomyces > Streptomyces sp. NPDC048411. Next base: position 3,034 of record NZ_JBEZKL010000173.1, on the reverse strand, counting down.
CAGCAGCAGCGCCGGGACTGCAAGCACCTTCCGAGCCACCCGGTACACCAATGAAACGATCCACCCAGACAGGGTTCCAGCAGACCCTGACGGCGCGCCAGACCCGCTCCGAGCAGCAATGATGAGTTTACGAACGGCACAGCATCGGGTGATCCCGGGTTCGGTGCTGTCCGAGTTCCGCACGCGGTTGGTCAAGCACGGGATGGAGGAGAAGGTGCTCGACCTGCTGCTGACCGCGCTCAAGGACCGGGGCCTGGTGAAGGCGGGAGGCAGGCAACGCACTGACTCCACCCGCGTGCTGGCGGCAGTACGCGATCTGAACAGGCTGGAGCTGGCCGGGGAGACGCTGCGGGCCGCGCTGGAGGCGCTGGCCTGCGCGGCCCCGGACTGGCTGACCCAGGCGGTGCCCGTTCGGGAATGGGCCGAACGCTACGGCCCGCGGATTCACTCCTGGCATCCGCCGGCTTCCACGAGCAAGCGCGAGGAGATGGCCCTGGTCTACGGCCGGGACGGGTTCGCGCTGCTGGAGGCGGTGCACGCCCCTGACGCCCCGGCCTGGCTGCGTGAGCTCCCAGCGGTGCAGGTTTTGCGCACGATATGGGTGCAGAACTACCACCGCGCCGTGACCGAGGCCGGGGGCGGAGGTGAAGCGGCGGGAGAGCAAAAACCTCCCATGTTGGTTGTCGTCTGGGTCCTGGGGTGGGTTGTGACCTCGATCGAACGGACCGCGTATCCGCGGTTCAAGCGGCTGATCACCGCGCACGAACTGCATCTGTTCTTCTCCCCGACTCGCGATGAGCTGGAGTGGGCCGCCGATCGTACGGACAGCAATGAGCATCTGCTGGCCTTGCTGCTGACGCTGAAGTCGTATCAGCGCATGGGGTGCTTCCCGAAGGTGGAAAACATTCCGGAGGCGGTGGCGGAGTTCGTGCGGCGGGCGGTGGAGCTGCCGGAGGGCACGCTGGCGGTGTACCGGGCGGCGGAGTTGCACTACGAGTGCGCCCGGGGTGGCACGGGCTTGCCCGCGCCCTACAGGGCGGTGTACTGGGTCAGCGCCCTGTAGGACCTGGCTCTGTCCGGCACCCGCCGCTCGGCGCCGGAAGATCGGCGTGGCGCGGCGGGTGGCCGGGTCAGATCAGCGTGTTGTAGATGTTCCAGCCGGTGCCGATCTGGGTGCGCTTGCCGGTGAGGCCGCGCTTGCCTGGGTAGGAGTACGAACCTTCGTACGCCCAGAGGTTGCCGCTGGCGTCTCGGGCCACCAGCTCCTTGCCCTCGCCCCAGCCCAAGTCGTCGCCGAAGGCGAGGGCACGGTAGGTGCCGAAACCGACGCCGAACTTCTGCGGGGCCTTGAGCGGGGCGGCGACCTCGCCGGTCGGGTTCGCCTCGTAGAGCCACAGCACACCGGCCGCGTCCTTCGCCACGATGCCGTTGGGGAAGGAGGTCAGACTGGTGAACTTGTTCCAGCCGCCCCCGACCTTCACGCGGGTCTTGAAGGGCCTGGCTGGGTCGCCGGTGCCGCGGTAGAACCACAGGACGCCATCGCGGCCCCGGGCCAGCAGGTCGTTAACGCGGTCGGAACGTGAGTCGCCCATGCCGACGATGGCGGTGTACTGGCCCCAGCCGCTGCCAACGAGCGTGCGGGGCTTGAAGGGGGTCCCGGGCTGGCCGGTGCCCCGGTAGAACCAGAGCCGTCCGGCTTTGTCACGGGCGACCAGGTCGTGGCCCACTCCGGTGGAAGCGCTGCCCACGGCGGTTTTGCCGAGGCGGGTGATCGTGTTGTAGATCTCCCAGCCGCCCCCGACCTTGGTGCGCCTGCTGTAGGCGGTGGTGCCGTACTTGCCGTCGGACTCGTACTGCCACAGTGTACCGGCGGTGTCGCGGGCGTAGATGGTCGGGCGGGAGGTCGCACGCCCCTCGACGAAGTTGATCTGTGCGGGTGCCGCGGCCAGGGTGGTCCCGGCGGCGTCCGTCAGGTTGATGGTGCCCCCGAGGCCGTCGGCCAGCACGGCCTTGGTGCTCACCAGGAGTTGCCAGGTGAGCGTCGTGCCCGCGTTCTCCGTGGTGGCGGTGGCCGTGGGCAGGCTGAGGTAGATGATGCCTTCGGTGTACTCGTCGTGGCCGGTGTCGAACCGGCACGACGTGTACGGGCCGCCGTTCAGAGAGCAAGTGGCGTCGAGCGCGGAGGCCACCTGCCGGGGCTCCCAGCCCGCTCCCGGAGTCCGGGTGAATACCAGCTGGGCCTTGACGTCGCCGGTGAAGCCCGCGGGCAGCGTGGCGGTGAAACGGACCTTCGACGCCGGGACGTCGCCGGTGGCGACGTCGGTGGGGCCGCCTTCCTGGACGACGGTCACCGGTGCGGGGTTCTCGGCGCTGGCCTTCGAAACCGGGGTGGTGGCGGTGTACGCGGTGGCTGTGGTCAGCGGAGCCGTGACGCTCGTGAGGACGGCTATGCCGGCGACGAACGCGAGTCGGGTACGGCGGGTGAGGTGGTGCGTGGTGTTCAAGGATCCCCCGGGAGCCTGTAGACGTATACGTGTTCGCATGTACGACACCTTGAGTACTGCGAGGGTTGTACGCAGTGACCGGATTTCACGATGGCCTGAGGCCTGCACAACCTGCCCTCGAAGTCCTGGACCGTCAATCGAAGTTGGATGCTGGCCGCGAACCTCGCGGCCGACCTCGACGCCTGGCTTCGCCTCCTCACCCTCCACGACAAGGACGAGCTCGCCGACGCCGAACCGGAGACCATGCGGTTCCGGGGCGCTGTCACGTTGGCGGATGACATGGTTGGATCTTCGGGTTGATCATGCTGGAGGGGGATCGTCGTGGGGAACCCGGCGCCGTCGTACAAGGGGCATCGCTACCCGGTCGAAGTCATCTCCCACTGCGTGTGGCTGTACTTCCGGTTCCCGCTCAGCTACCGCGAGGTCGAGGAACTAATGCTCCAACGCGGCGTGATCGTCTCCGACGAGACCGTCCGCCGGTGGTGTGCGAAGTTCGGCCAGGCCTACGCCGACGGGCTGCGCCGCCGCCG
>NZ_JBEZKL010000172.1:0-13386 GCF_040704695.1 Streptomyces sp. NPDC048411 | reverse complement strand
ACGCTCCGCGTCGCCTCCCTCCTCCGCCTTGCCAGGCTTGCCCCTCGCCCCGCTCCTTCCTCCACCCCACCTACGTGCGAGGCCTCTTAGGCGATGCCGGGCCGGGTGGCACGGCACTAGGCATAGTAAGGGCCTTACATCGGATGGGATTCATACAGCTCAGAATGATGGTCGGTATGCTCGCCGCCATGTCCACTTCCGACACCCCGCCATCGGCTCCGGGGGAGCCCGTCTCCCGTGACCGCGGCGATGCCTGCCCGGGGTCGCTGCGGCTCCACCGGGCGGACGACGGGGCGCTGGCGCGGGTCCGGGTCCCCGGTGGCGTGCTGACTGCTCGACAGGCGGACGCGCTCCACGCTGCCGCGCGGGAGTTGGGCGACGGTGAGCTGCATCTCACTTCGCGGGGCAATGTCCAGTTGCGCGGCCTCGGCCCGGAGTGCGGCGGACGGCTCGCCGAACTCCTGGGCGGGGCAGGGCTGCTGCCGTCCCGGAGCCATGAGCGGATACGCAACGTCGTGGCCTCCCCGCTCTCCGGGCTCGACGGCCGGGGCCACCGGGATGTCCGGCCGTGGCTGATCGCGTTGGACGCGCTGTTGTGCGGAAGTGACAAAGCGGCCGGGTTGTCCGGCCGCTTTCTCTTCGCGCTGGACGACGGCCGTGGTGACGTCGATGCCCTGGGTGCGGATGTGACGTTGCTGGCGCAGAGCGACGGGAGCGCGCTCCTGCGGATCGGGGCTGCGGAGGCAGCGCTGAGGGTCTCCGGGGACGATGCGCCGCGCGCGGCGCTCATCGCCGCCGAGACGTTTCTGGCGGCGGCGCGGGAGACGGGCGCCTGGCGGGTGAGTGAACTGCCCTTTGCCGCTGAAGAGTTGCTGGAGCTGGTGCGGGTGGCGCTGCGGGTGACCGGTGCCGCGGAACGCGTACCGCCGGCGACGGCGGCGCAGGAGCCCGCGTACGGCGTCGTCCCCACCGCGGCCTGTGTCGGCGTGCCGCTCGGGCGGCTCACCGGTGCGCAGTGGACGAGCCTGTCCCGCGTGGGCCGCGAGCTGCGGCTGACCCCGTGGCGGAGCGTCGTCGTGACGGGCGTGACGCCCGGCGACGTGGCGGCGCGGCTGCGCGAGTGGGGCGCGGCCGGACTGATCACCGGGCCCGACTCCGCGTGGACGGGGGTCGGTGCGTGCATCGGCCGGCCCGGCTGTGCGAAGTCCCTGGCAGATGTGCGGGGTGATGCGGAGGCCTTCGTACGGACCGCCGGAGAGCCCGTTGCCGGGCAGCTCCCCGTCCACTGGTCCGGCTGCGAACGCCGCTGCGGTCACCCCAAGGGCGCCTGGGCCGACGTCGTCGCCGTTCCGGGCGGGCACCAGGTGGCCCAGGTCCGCGGCGGCGAACGGGGCGCCCCCGTGACGGTCCACGGCGGCCCGTCCGACCTGGCCGCCGCGGTGAACGCCGCCCGCCGCACCCGTACCTGAACCACCGACCCGAGGGCGCTGCAGCCCGACCACCGACCGGAGAGAGCGAAACCACCGTGTTCCAGTACGAGAAGGACGGACCGGCGATCTACCGCCAGTCCTTCGCCACCATCCGCGCCGAGGCGGATCTCGCGGGGCTGCCCGCCGACGTCAGCCAGGTCGCGGTCCGCATGATCCACGCCTGCGGCATGGTCGACCTCGTACGCGACATCGACTTCACCCCGGGGGTCGTGGCCGCTGCCCGCGCGGCGCTGCGCTCCGGTGCGCCGATCCTGTGCGACGTGGCCATGGTCGCCAGCGGGGTCACCCGCAAGCGGCTGCCCGCCGGCAACGAGGTCATCTGCACCCTGTCGGACCCCACGGTCCCCGATCTCGCCAAGAAGCTGGGCACGACGCGCAGCGCCGCGGCGATGGAACTGTGGCGGGACCGCATGGAGGGGGCGGTGGTGGCCGTGGGCAACGCGCCGACCGCCCTGTTCCGGCTGCTTGAGATGATCGAGGAAGGTGCTCCGCGCCCGGCCGCCGTCATCGGTGTGCCCGTCGGCTTCGTCGGCGCCGCCGAGTCCAAGGACGCCCTGGCCGACCATCCGTCCGGTCTGGAGCACCTGGTCGTACGGGGCCGCCGCGGCGGCAGCGCCATAGCCGCGGCCGCGCTCAACGCGATCGCCAGCGAGGAAGAGTAAGAGTGAGCGAGCAGAACACGGGCCGGCTGTACGGGGTGGGGCTCGGTCCCGGCGATCCGGCACTGATGACCGTACGCGCCGTGCAGATCATCGCCGAGGCCGATGTCATCGCCTATCACAGCGCCCGTCACGGACGGTCCATCGCGCGCTCCATCGCCGCCGAGCACATCCGCGCGGACCACATCGAGGAGAAGCTGGTCTATCCCGTCACGACGGAGACCACCGACCACCCGGGCGGCTACCGGGGCGCGATGGAGGAGTTCTACGGCGAGGCCGCGGCCCGGCTGGCCGTGCACCTGGACGCCGGGCGGACGGTGGCGGTGCTCGCCGAGGGCGACCCGATGTTCTACGGCTCGTACATGCACATGCACAAGCGGCTCGCCGGCCGGTATCCCACCGAGGTGATCCCCGGGGTCACGTCGGTCAGCGCCGCCGCCGCCCGGCTCGGCACCCCGCTCGCCGAGGGCGAGGAGGTGCTGACGATCCTGCCCGGCACGCTGCCGGAGGAGGAGCTGACGGCCCGCCTGGCCGCCACCGACGCCGCCGTGGTGATGAAGCTGGGGCGCACGTTCCCCGCCGTGCGGCGCGCCTTCGAGGCCTCCGGGCGGCTGGACGAGGCGCACTACGTGGAGCGCGCCACGATGGCCGGGGAGCGCACCGGCGATCTCGCGGACACCGACCCGGACTCCGTTCCGTACTTCGCTGTCGCGGTGCTGCCCAGCCGGATCGACGCGCCGCGGCCGGAGGCGGCCGAGGACGCGGAGCGCGCGGGCGAGGTCGTGGTCGTCGGGACCGGTCCCGCCGGGCCGCTGTGGCTGACCCCGGAGTCCCGCGGGGCGCTGGCCGCCGCCGACGATCTCGTCGGCTACACCACGTACCTGGACCGCGTCCCGGTCCGCCCGGGACAGGCGCGCCACGGCTCCGACAACAAGGTGGAGTCGGAGCGTGCCGAGTTCGCCCTCGACCTGGCCCGGCGCGGACGCCGGGTGGCCGTGGTCTCGGGCGGCGACCCGGGAATCTTCGCCATGGCGACCGCCGTGCTGGAGGTCGCCTCGCAGGACGCGTACGCGAAGGTACCCGTGCGGGTGCTGCCCGGGGTGACCGCGGCCAACGCCGCCGCCGCCCGCGCGGGCGCGCCGCTCGGCCACGACTACGCCACGGTCTCGCTCTCCGACCGGCTCAAGCCGTGGGAGGTGATCGCCACCCGGCTGCGCGCGGCCGCGGCGGCGGACCTGGTGCTGGCGCTGTACAACCCGGGTTCGCGCACCCGCACCGAGCAGGTCGGCAAGGCCCGTGACCTGCTGCTGGAGCACCGTTCGCCGGATACGCCGGTGGTGGTGGGCCGCGATGTGGGCGGGCCCTCGGAGAGCGTACGCATCGTCACCCTGGCGGAGCTGGAACCGGCCGAGGTCGACATGCGGACGATCCTGCTGGTCGGTTCCTCGCAGACGCGGTCGGTGCGGCGGGGGGACGGACAGCAGATCGTGTGGACGCCGCGGCGCTACCCGGAGGCCTGAGGTCCGGCCGCACGGCCTCCACCGCGACAGGGAGCCCACTCCCTGTCAGGGGGAGGCCGTCAGCCGAGCAGGCCGGACAGCCACTCCACGGCGAGTTCCGGTGTGGGGACCACGGGGACGCCGTCCGGGACCGGCGGCCGGCGGACCACCACCACCGGAACACCGGCCTCCCGGGCCGCGGTCAGTTTCGGGGCGGTGGCGTCACCGCCGCTGTCCTTCGTGACGAGGACATCGATGCGGTGACGGCGGATCAGTTCGCGCTCCCCGTCGAGGGTGAAGGGCCCCCGGTCCAGCAGGACCTCCATCCGCGCCGGGTGCGGTCCGTCGGGGGCGTCCACCGACCGCATCAGGAACCACTGCGAGTCGAGACCGGCGAAGGCGGCGAGCCCCATCCGGCCCGTGGTCAGGAAGACCCGCTCCCCGAGCCCGGGCAGCGCCTGCGCCGCATCGGTCAGCGAGCCGACCGGGTGCCAGCGGTCGCCGTCCTCGGGCACCCAGCCGGGGCGACGCAGAGCGAGCAGGGGAACATGGGCGGCGGCGGCGGCCGACGCCGCATGGAAACTGATCGTCCCGGCGAAAGGATGGGTGGCATCGATGAGCGCGTCGACCCGGTGCGTACGCAGCCACTCGGCGAGCCCCTCGGCCCCGCCGAATCCGCCCACCCGCACCTCGCCGGGCGGCAGCTTCGGACTGGCCACCCGGCCGGCCAGCGAACTGGTGACCCGGGCCCCGGCCGGAAGCGCCCCGGCCAGGTGCTCGGCGAGGCGGCGGGCCTCCGTGGTGCCACCGAGGACGAGTACGTGCATGGGATCGGTCCAGACATGAGTGAGGCGAAGGGCGGGCGCAGCGCCCAACTCAAACACACTGGTCTGCGGCCCGGCTGGACGACCGGTGCCTGTGCGACCGCGGCCACGACCGCCGCGTACACGGCTTTGCTGACCGGCGACTTCCCCGACCCGGTGACCATCGTGCTGCCCAAGGGCCAGAGCCCGGCGTTCGCGCTGGCGGTGGAGGAACTCGCCGGGGACCGGGCGACGGCCGGCGTGGTCAAGGACGCGGGAGACGACCCGGACGTGACGCACGGCGCGCTGGTACGGGCCACCGTGCGGCGGCTGCCACCGGGTTCGGGTGTGGTGTTCGAGGCCGGTCCGGGCGTGGGCACCGTGACCCGCCCCGGTCTGCCGCTCGACGTCGGCGAGCCCGCGATCAACCCGATGCCACGGCAGATGATGCGCGACCACATCGCGCGCGTGGCGGCGGACCACGGGGACGCGGGCGACGTCGAGATCACCGTGTCCGTCGATCATGGCGAGGAGATCGCCCGTTCCACGTGGAATCCGCGCCTCGGCATCCTGGGCGGCCTGTCGATCCTCGGCACGACCGGGATCGTCGTCCCCTACTCCTGCTCGGCGTGGATCGACTCGATCCGCCGGGGCGTGGACGTGGCCCGCGCCGCGGGGCACACGCATGTGGCGGGGTGCACGGGGTCGACCTCGGAGAAGACCGTCGTCGCCGAGTACGGTCTGCCGGAGATCGCCCTGCTCGACATGGGCGACTTCGCGGGGGCGGTGCTCAAGTACGTACGCAGGCATCCGGTGGACCGGCTGACGGTCTGCGGCGGCTTCGCGAAGCTGTCGAAGCTCGCGGCGGGCCATCTGGATCTGCACTCCGCCCGCTCCCAGGTCGACAAGGGGTTCCTCGCCGAACTCGCCCGGCAGGGCGGTGCGGACGCGTCGCTGACCGCCGAGGTGGCGGACGCCAACACGGGTCTGGCCGCCCTTCAGCTGTGCGCGGCGGCCGGGGTCCCGCTGGGCGACCTGGTCGCGGTGGCCGCCCGCGACCAGGCGCTGTCGGTGCTGCGCGGGGCGCCGGTGGCCGTGGACGTCATCTGCATCGACCGGGCGGGCACGGTCGTCGGCCGCAGCGACGTGCGCTGACGCCGGCGGCGCCGCCCGTCAGCAGACGTGCCGGTCGCGCTCGGCCGAGTACAGGTGGCTGTCGCGGAACTGCTCGGCGCCCAGCGTGCGGCCGACCATGATGACGGCGGTACGGATCACCCCCGCGGCCTTCACCTGCCCGGCGATGTCACTCAGCGAACCGCGCAGGATCAGCTCGTCCGGGCGGGACGCCATGGCCACCACGGCGGCCGGGCAGTCGGCCCCGTAGTGCGGCAGCAGCTCCTCGACGACCCGGTCGACGTACCGGGCGGCCAGATGCAGCACGATCAGCGCACCGCTGCGGCCGAGCGTGGCCAGGTCCTCGCCGTCCGGCATGGCGGTGGCGCGGTGGGCGATCCGGGTGAGGATGACGGTCTGGCCGACGGTCGGCACGGTCAGCTCCCGCTTGAGGGCCGCGGCAGCGGCCGCGAACGCCGGTACACCGGGCACCACTTCGTACGGCACACCTGCCGCGTCGAGCCGCCGCATCTGCTCGGCGACCGCGCTGAAGACGGACGGGTCGCCGGAGTGCAGCCGGGCCACGTCCTGCCCGTTCTCGTGGGCGCGCACCAACTCGTCGGTGATCTCGTCGAGGTTGAGCTGCGCGGTGTCGACGAGGCGGGCGTCCGGCGGGCATTCGGCGAGGAGTTCGCGGGGAACCAGGCTGCCCGCGTACAGACAGACCTGACAGGCGGCGAGCGTCCGGGCGCCGCGGACCGTGATCAGGTCGGCGGCGCCGGGGCCGGCGCCGATGAAGTACACGGTCATCTGTTCTCTCCTGACGAGGACGGTATCGAGGGGGTGCCGACGGGCTTGCGCACGGACCACTGGGTGACCGGCATGGCCTGGCGCCAGCCGGTGAAGCCGCCGACCGGCACGGCGTGCGCCACCGCGAGCCGCACCAGCTCGCCGCCGTGGCGCCGGTACCGCTCGGCGAGCAGCGCCTCGGACTCCAGCGTGACGGTGTTGGCGACCAGCCGTCCGCCGGGGGGCAGCGCGTCCCAGCAGGCGTCGAGCAGCCCCGGCACGGTCAGCCCGCCGCCGATGAACACCGCGTCCGGCACCGGCAGCCCGGCCAGTGCTTCCGGTGCCCGGCCGGTGACCACGCGCAGCGCGGGGACGCCGAGCCGGTCCGCGTTACGGGTGATGCGTCCGGCCCGCACCGGGTCGCGTTCGACGGTGACGGCACGGCAGGACGGGTGGGTGCGCATCCACTCGACGGCGATCGACCCGGACCCGCCGCCGATGTCCCACAGCAGCTCGCCGGGCGCCGGGGCCAGTGCCCCGAGCGTGGCGGCGCGGACGTGCCGCTTGGTGAGCTGACCGTCGTGCTCGTACGCGTCGTCCGGCAGCCCGGGTACGGCGCCGAGCCGCAGCGCGTCCGGGGCACGACGGCACTCGACCGCGATGACGTTGAGCGGATCGCCCGCCGGATGCGCCCACCCGTCGGCCGTACCCGCCACGCAGTCCTCGGCCTCGCCGCCGAGCTGTTCCAGCACCCGCATCGGGCTGGGCCCGAAGCCGCGTTCGCGCAGCAGCGCGGCCACGTCGGCGGGGGTTTTGGCACCCGCGCTCAGCACCAGCAGGCGCCGGCCCTCGTGCAGGGCGGCGGCCAGGCGGGCGGCGGGCCTGCCCACCAGCGTGACGACCTCGGTGTCCTCCAGCGGCCAGCCGAGCCGGGCACAGGCATAGGAGACGGAGGACGGATGCGGCAGGACGCGGAGGTTCCCGGCGCCCAACTCCTCGCAGAGGGCGCGCCCGATGCCGTAGAACATGGGGTCGCCACTGGCGAGTACGGCGATGCGGAGCCCCTGGTGCGCGGCCAGCAGCCCGGGTACGGCGGGCCGCAGCGGCGAGGGCCAGGGCACCCGCTGTCCCGCGCACTGCCGCGGCAGCAGCTCCAACTGCCGTGCACCGCCGATCAGTACCTCGGCGCGGAGCAGTGCCGTACGTGAGGTCCCGGGCAGTCCTTCCCACCCGTCGGCACCGATCCCGACGACGGTGGGCGCAGGGAGCGGGGGTATTGCGGGCTCTGCGGGGATCACGGCCGGTACCTCGGTGTTCGGGGGGTTGACGCAGCCGAAACTCTACTGTTCGCTCTGGCCGCTGAGATCGTTCCGGGCGGGTGAGCATTGCCATACGTACGTCGGAACTCCCCCTGCCCGGCCCACACGCCGGGCAGGGGGTTCCGGGCCGGCGCCGGGTCAGAAGTCGAAGACGGGTCCCGCGCTCGCCTCCATGACGCAGGCGTTCGGGTAGGTGCGCCGCCAGTCCACCGTGGCGCCGTTGTACGTCCCCTGCGCGGTGACCGTGACGGGGTCGTGGATCAGCAGGCACGGGTGCGGGTTGCCGGGCAGCTCGTCGAGATCGCCCCCGGCCTCGTTCAGGGCGGCGCAGGCCTTCGCCGCCTTCGGATGGTGACTCGGGAAGGTGAGCGGACACTGGAGGCCGATGCCGCGGATCCAGGTGTTCTCGCTGCCGGAGACGGTCAGGAAGAGGCTGCTCTCCTGGGCGTCGGCGTGCGCGGCGGGAGCCAGGAGCAGGGGCGTGGCCAGGGCGGTGGCGGCCAGCGAGGCCGCGGCCAGACACCGGGCGGCGGAAGAGATGATCATGGTCTGGGTAACGAAGAGCCGGTCACGAGGACACGAGCGGTGTGCCCCGGGTGCATGCCCTCACTGCTGTACGCGTGACCTCATCACCGGCCGGCCGGCTTGATGTTCTGGTTGGTGTGGAAGAAATTGTCGGGGTCGTACGCCTGCTTGACGGCCGCGAGCCGGTCGTAGTGGTCGCCGTAGGTGGCCCGTACTCGGTCCTGGGACTCGCCCGTGCCCATGAAGTTCACGTACGTCCCGCCCATCGACTGCGGATGCAGCTCCTCCCAGTAGTCCACGCACCACTGCCTGAGCGCCTCGGCGTTGTCCGGGTCGGGGTCGACGCCCGCGATGACGCCGGACCAGACGGCGTCCCGGTACGCCCAGGCCGTGTCGTCCGGCCCGATCCGGTGGGCGGCCCCGTCGACCGGATACAGATGCGTCAGCGACAGGTCCGTGGGGAGGTTCTCGGCGTACTTGGTGTGGATGGCGATGGCATCGTTCGTGATCCGGTCGAAGAAGTTGCCCCGCCAGTACCACTGCAGTCCGCTCGGGAGCAGTGCGTCGAACATGGTCTGGAGCGCCGGGTAGGGCATCGACGAGGTGAAGTGGAAGGCGGGCGGGCCCGGTTCCTCCACGACCTTCAGGGTGGCTTCGAGGAGCTCGGGGTCGCCGGTCCAGCACCAGACGACGCCGCACATCTTGTGACCGTGGATCTCCTCCGGGAACGGCGGGCCGGGCGGCACGGCGAACGCCGCGAAGAAGCCGTTCAGATCCTCGGGCGCCTGCGGCAGGAAGTCCCGGTACCACTCCAGGACTTCGCGGATCCGGTCGACCGGCCACACGGTGATCGCGACCCCCACGGTGTCGACCGGGTGCAGCCGGAAGTCGAACGAGGTGACGATGCCGAAGTTCCCGCCGCCGCCGCGCAGCGCCCAGAAGAGGTCGGTGTTCTCGGACCCGTTCGCGGTGACGTGGCTGCCGTCGGCCAGGACGACGTCCGCCGCGAGGAGGTTGTCCACGGTCAGGCCGTACCTGCGGGTGAGATAGCCGTGGCCGCCGCCGAGGGTGAGGCCGCCGACCCCGGTCGTCGACAGGATTCCGGAGGGCGTGGCCAGGCCGAACGCGTGGGCGGCGTGGTCCAGATCGCCGAGCAGGGTGCCGCCGCCGACCCGGCCGGTCCGGGCGGCGGGATCGATGTGCGCCCAGCGCATCGGCGACAGGTCGAGGGTGACGCCGTCGTCCACCAGGCACAGTCCGGCTCCGCTGTGTCCGCCGCCCCGCACGGCGAGTTCGAGACCTTCGCGGCGGACGAAGTCCACCGCGGCCATGACGTCCGCCGCGTCCGCGCACCGCACCACGGCGGCCGGGCGGCGGTCGATCATGCCGTTGTAGATCGTGCGGGCCTCGCGGTACTCCGGGTCCTGCGGGCCGATGACCGGACCGCGCAACGCGGCCCTCATCGCTTCGAGCGTGGTGGAGTCCATGGCCGTCTCCTTGCCGCGGGTGCGGACCGCTGCCGTATCCACGCTCCCGCCGGTCGCGGGGCCGTGCAATCGGCAGACGCGGCGCAAAGAGCGGGATGCGGTGTCCGGCAGGTGAGGAGCGGTGGTCGGGATGCCCGGACGGGCGCACCATGAAATCCATGGACCGACCCCTTGGTGATGTGAGCCCGCCAGGGCGCCTCGCCGAGCCCGGCGAGGGCATTAGCCCGGAGGAACTCGCGCTCGCCGCCCGCAACCACGGTCTGCCGCTGGAGGCGCTGCGCTACGACATCACCCCGCCCGGACTGCACTACGTACTGGTCCACTACGACATCCCCGAGATCCCGGACGGCTCCGCGCAGCTCACCGTGCACGGCAGGGTCCGGACGCCGCTGGCACTGGACCTGGCGGCGCTGCGGTCGTTCCCGGCCGTCACACTGCGCGTCACGATGGAGTGCGCGGGCAACGGCCGGGCCCTGCTCGTACCGCGGCCGGTGAGCCAGCCGTGGCTGGTCGAGGCGGTCGGCACGGCGGAGTGGACCGGGGTGCCGCTGCGGCTGCTGCTCGCCGAGGCCGGGGTGGAACCGGACGCCGTCGAAGCGGTGTTCTGCGGGGCCGACCACGGTATCGAGCGGGGCGTCGAGCAGGACTACCGGCGGAGCCTGCCGGTGGACGTGGCCACCGGCGACACACCGGAAGTGCTGGTGGCGTACGCGATGAACGGTGGTCCGCTGCCGCCGCAGCACGGCCATCCGCTGCGGCTGGTGGTGCCCGGCTGGTACGGCATGGCACAGGTGAAATGGCTTCGGGAGATCCGGCTCACCGAGACCCCGTTCACCGGCTTCCAGCAGACGACCGCCTACCGCTACCGGCAGGAGCCCGACGATCCGGGTGAACCCGTCACCCGGATCGCTCCCCGGGCGCTGATGATCCCGCCCGGGTTCCCGGACTTCATGTCCCGGACCCGTTTCGTACGGCCCGGCCGGGTACTGCTCCGGGGCCGCGCCTGGTCGGGGGAGCCGCCGGTCACCCGGGTCGAGGTGAGCACGGACGACGGCCGCTCCTGGTTCGACGCCGAAGTCGCCCCGCCGGACGGGGACGGCAGGCACACCTGGGCCTGGCAGCGGTGGCAGGCGCCGTGGAAGGCGGTGCCCGGCACCCATGTCCTCAGCGCTCGTGCCACCGATGCCGGGGGCCGGGTCCAGCCCCTCACCCAGCCGTGGAACCGCGGCGGCTTCGGCAACAACCTGGTCCAGCGGATCGCCGTCCACTGCGGGCTGGGGTGAGCTCAGACGAGGAGTTTTGTCGTCTCAGACGAGGAGTTTTGTCTTCGCCCGCTGGAACTCCTCGTCCGTGATCGCGCCACGGTCCTTCAGCTCGGCGAGTTTCGCCAGCTCCTCGACGCTGCCGCCGCTGGGTTTCGCCGGGCCGGTCGTGCCGCCGGTGGCGGCGGCTTCGCGTACGTACGCCTTGAAGGCGGCTTCCCGCTGCCTGGCTTCCTCGATGTCACGCTTCCCCATGGATTTACCGCGCACGATCACGTAGATCAGGACGCCGAGGTACGGCACGACCAGGGACAGGATCAGCCAGCCCGCCTTGCCCCAACCGCCGAGGTCGTCGCTGCGGAAGATGTCCGTGATGACCTTGAAGAGGAGGAAGAGCCACATGATCCAGAGGAAGAACCAGAGCATGGTCCAGAAGAGGTTGAGCAGGGGGTAGTCCACGTTCCGCTCCCTGGTCGTCGCGTCGTTCGACTCGTCGCTTCGTCTCGGCGACACAGCCCTGAACGACTGAATCACAAATCAGTCATATCACCAGATTTCACCCACCGCTCGCTGTCGTACGGACCGTTCCTCAGGGGCCGTTCCCGTGGAGGCGGCGCGGAGTACCGTGGAATGACCGAGGGAGGCGTGTGGCGTATGAGCGCCGCAGATGGGTCCGCCTGGAGCCCGATCGGGGCGATCGGCCGCGTCACCGTGCCGATCCCGCCGAACGGCCCCGGCGAAGTACTGGTGGCCGTACGGGGTGGGTCGGAGGCCTACACCGCATGGTCGGCGACGTCGATCGACAGGGACGTACGCGTCGTTGTCGTCGACTCGGTCTCGGCACGCGGCGTGATCGTCGAACGCCTGCCGTCCTGAACCGCGAACCGACGCCGAGGATCGACGCCGGGGGACGGTGACGAGCGGCGCCGCACCGGGACATCACGTCGAGAAAAGGCGTACGGCAGGAGTCCGCTCATGTTGTTCTGGCACGTTCCCGCCCCCAACGAGGCGATGCTCATCTCCGGATCGAAACGGCAGACGCACGACACCCAGTTCCGGATCGTCACCGGTCACGGCAGCTTCGTCGTACCGGTGAAGCAGAAGGTGCGCATGCTCTCCCTGGCGCTGCGCGAGGCGGAGATCACCGAGGACTGCGTCACCCAGCAGGGCATCCGTCTCAACGTCCGCGCCGTCGCCGTCTTCAAGGTCGGTGACGATGCAGTCTCCATCGCGAACGCCGCCCGCCGCTTCCTGTCCGAACAGGACCAGATGGAGGAGCTCGCCGGCCGGATCTTCGCCGGACACCTGCGCTCCATCGTCGGCGGGCTGACCGTCGAGCAGATCATCCGGGAGCGGAACCGGGTCTCCCAGGAGGTCATCGCGGGCAGCCACGGCGAGATGGAGAAGCTCGGCATCGTCGTGGACGCCCTCCAGATCCAGGAGATCGAGGACTCCACCGGCTACATCAACAACCTCGCCGCCCCGCACGCGGCCGCCGTCGCCAGCCAGGCCCGGATCGCCGAGGCCAGGGCCGACCAGGAGGCGTCCGAGCGGGAGCAGCAGGCCGCGGCGCTCAAGGCCGAGTACGAACGGGACACCGCGATCAAGCGGGCCGGCTTCCTCGCCGAGACCGAGCAGTACAACGCCCGCGCCGCCCAGGCCGGACCGCTCGCCCAGGCCAGGGCCTCGCACGAGGTCATCGAGGAGCAGACCGCACTGGCCGAGCGGCAGGCGGCGCTGGCCGCGCAACGGCTGGAGGCGGAGGTCAGGCGTCCGGCGGACGCCGAGGCGTACCGGCAGCGCACACTCGCCGAGGCCGCCCGGGACCAGACGAAGTTCCAGGCCGACGGCAGTGCGTACGCCGAACGGACCGTCGCCCAGGCGCAGGCCGATGCCAACACCGCGCGTGCCGCCTCGCTCCGGGACGGCAATCAGGAGCTGATCGCGGCCAACCGGATCGTGGAGAACCTGCCGGCCCTGGCCGACGCGGCCGCCCGCGGGATGTCGGGGGCCGACCTCACCGTGCTCAACGGCACCAACGGTGTCAACGAGATGGCGGCGGGCGTGGTCAGCCAGGGGCTGGCGATCCTCCACGCACTCCAGCGCGGTGCGAACACGGCGAAGCCGGTGGTCCACGCGAAGCGGACCCCGCACATCACCGACTCGAACTGAGACCGACCGGCCGATTCGGCGCCTCGGGGCAGTGGTGGGGGCGGACGGGCGCAGGCGGATCCGTAAGAGGGGCTCACAAAATGGGAGCGCGAGCCGGGCGCCCATTTGGTGAACTCCTCTCAATGGTCAACCGTCCGTCCCGGATGGCGTAGAGTTGTGTTCACCGACGCGGGGTGGAGCAGCTCGGTAGCTCGCTGGGCTCATAACCCAGAGGTCGCAGGTTCAAATCCTGTCCCCGCTACTGAAGATTCAGGCCCGGCACGCAGAA
>NZ_JBEZKL010000171.1:0-13392 GCF_040704695.1 Streptomyces sp. NPDC048411 | reverse complement strand
GCTCCCCGGGGGCGGGGCCCGGGTGGCGGGGGGGGGGCGGGGGGGCGGTGGTGGCTCGGCCGGCCACCTCGACCGGGAGCCCGGCGCGCCGGACCGACTCCACGAGTTCGTCGAGGACCGCGAGACCGGGTGCCGGTTCGGTCGGCGCCTCCGGGTCGCCGGACTGGCGCAGCAGCCCGACCGTGGCGCGGAGTTCACCCAGTGCGGAACGGCTGGCCTCCCGGACGTGGGCGAGCGCCTCTTTTGCCTGGTCGGGGCGCTTGTCCATGACGTGGGCGGCGACCCCGGCCTGCACATTGACCAGGGCGATGTGGTGGGCGACGACGTCGTGGAGATCGCGGGCGATCCGCAGCCGTTCCTCGGCGACCCGCCGCCGGGCCTCCTCCTCGCGGGTGCGTTCGGCCCGTTCGGCGCGTTCCCTGATCGCATCGACGAACGCCCGCCGGGAGCGGACGGCGTCCCCGGCGGCGCCGGCCATGCCGGTCCAGGCGAAGACCCCGAGGTTCTGCTGGCTGTACCAGGGGGACGCCCCGAAGACCATCGCGGACGCCGTCAGCACGGCCATGGTCAGCAGGCCGACCCGCCAGGTGGTGGGCCGGTCGGTGGACGCGGCGACCGTGCAGAGCGCGACGACCGCGCTCATGACCACCGGGGCGGGCGGGTCCACCAGCACGAACTCGACGATGGACAGCCCGCCGGTGGCGGCCAGCACCGCCATCGGGTTGCGACGCCGCAGGGCGAGCACGACGGCGGCGAACACCATCAGGACGACGCTGCCCGCCTCGGGCGTGCGGGTGCCGAAGCTGGGCCCGTTCGGCGCGTTCGGGTCGGTGAACGATCCGGCGATCATCGCAGCGAGTACGGCCACGGCGAGCGCCCCGTCGAACGCGAGGGGATGGTCGCGCAGCCAGCGCCGGACGCGCAGCAACCCGGTTCCGAGGGTGGTCACGTCAAGCTACGGTACGGCGTGTCGCGCACGGATACGGTCCGCCCGCGACCGGAACCGCACGCAGAGCGCGAAAGTCCCGGCAGAACCGTGCCCCGCGGCCGGCGGACCGGACACGGGGCACAGTGCGTGCGGGTGCTGGAGCGACCGGCGTCAGCCGGGGATCAGGCCGCCGTCGCGGAGCATGTCGCGTACCTCTTCGAGGGTGGCGTCGGGAGACGGCAGGATCAGTTCGGACGGCTCCAGGGAGTCGTCCGGCAGAGGTGTGCCGAGCTCGCGCACCCTGGCGAGGAGCGCCTGGAGCGTGGCGCGGAAGCCGGGGCCGTCGCCGCTCTCCATCTCGGCGAGCAGCTCGTTGTCGAGCTTGTTGAGCTCAGCGAAGTGGCTGTCGGCCAGAGCTACCTGGCCCTCCCCCATGATCCGAACGATCATGACGTCCGCCTTACTGCTTGTCGAACCTGTGCGGGGACTGCGAGGACTGCTGCTGGGCGGCGTCCTGCGGGCCGCCCTCGATGGCCTGTGGCGGGGTGGAGCCGCCGGCCAGTTCGGCCTTCATACGCTGCAGCTCCAGCTCCACATCCGTACCACCGGAGATCCGGTCCAGCTCGGCGGCGATGTCATCCTTCGCCGTCCCGGTCGGGTCGTCCAGAGCGCCGGAGGCGAGCAGCTCGTCGATCGCACCGGCGCGTGCCTGCAGCTGCTGGGTCTTGTCCTCGGCCCGCTGGATCGCCAGGCCGACGTCGCCCATCTCCTCGGAGATCCCGGAGAACGCCTCGCCGATCCGAGTCTGCGCCTGGGCGGCGGTGTAGGTGGCCTTGATGGTCTCCTTCTTCGTACGGAAGGCGTCGACCTTGGCCTGCAGCCGCTGGGCCGCGAGAGTGAGCTTCTCCTCCTCACCCTGCAGCGTCGTGTGCTGCGTCTCCAGGTCGGTGACCTGTTGCTGGAGTGCGGCGCGCCGGGACAGCGCCTCGCGGGCCAGGTCCTCGCGCCCGAGCGCGAGCGCCTTGCGGCCCTGGTCCTCCAGCTTGGACGACTGGCCCTGCAGCTGGTTCAGCTGCAGCTCCAGGCGCTTGCGCGAGGTCGCCACATCGGCGACACCGCGGCGTACCTTCTGAAGCAGCTCCAGCTGCTTCTGGTACGAGTAATCGAGGGTCTCGCGCGGATCCTCGGCCCGGTCAAGGGCCTTGTTTGCCTTCGCGCGGAAGATCATCCCCATACGCTTCATGACACCGCTCATGGGCTTCGCGCGCCCCCTTCTGACGGACTGGGCTCCAGCACTCCAACAGAACCCACAGTACGGGCCCTGTCTCTATTACCGCACTGTTCGAGCACGGATGTGGTCCTCCCCAAGGACGACTGCCCCCGGATACCACTCCGGCCCAAGGAGTAGGTGGCCGTCGGGGAAACCGGTGACAACGTCCGTTCTGCCCCCTCTCGGGACACCTGGGGGACGCAGGCCGTTGCCGGATCGTTCCCGACCGGGCTGGGGTCGTCACGACCGACCCCGTACCCTTGGGTTTTGTGTTCCGTAGCCGTTCGAAGGATGAGAAGGCCCCCGCCACCAAGGTGACGGCGGACCTCTCCACGCAGCCCCGCGACCCGCAGGCCCCCAAAGGTCGCCCCACCCCCAAGCGCAGCGATGCCCAGTCGCAGCGTCGTCGTGCCGCCAGTGGCGCGCCGCTCGACCGCAAGGAGGCCATGAAGCGCCAGCGCGAAGCGCGCCGGGTGGACCTGGCCAAGCAGCGCGAGGCACTGGCCAGTGGCGACGAGCGCTACCTGCCGGCCCGTGACAAGGGTCCGGTGCGGCGCTTCGTCCGCGATTTCGTGGACTCGCGTTTCTGCATCGCGGAGTTCTTCCTGCCGCTCGCGGTGATCATCCTGATCCTCAGCGTGATCCAGGTGCGGAACATCCAGAACATCTCGCTGCTGCTCTGGCTCGCCGTGATCGTGCTGATCGTCATCGACTCGATCGGTCTCGCGTTCCGGCTGAAGAAGCAGCTGAACGCGCGCTTCCCCGATACGCCGAAGCGCGGCGCGGTCGCCTACGGCCTGATGCGTACGCTTCAGATGCGTCGGCTCCGTCTGCCGAAGCCGCAGGTCAAGCGCGGAGAGCGACCCTGAGTACGGAGCTTTCCGGCTCGGTCGGCGGTCCGTCCGCAGGCCTGCCGGACGGTGCCACCTCCCGGGACTCCGGGTTCACCGGGGCCTCTTCGGCGTGGCTCGGAGGGCTCAGCGGGCTGCGCAACACCGTCCGCCAGGAGCTCGTCGCCCGGCAGCTCGACGAGCAGATAGCCGCGCGCTTCCCGGTCGGCCAGCGGCTGCGGGTCCTCGATGTCGGCATGGGACAGGGCACGCAGGCGCTGCGGCTGGCCCGGGCCGGCCACACGGTGACCGGCCTGGAGTCCGACGCCGAAATGCTGAGGGCCGCCCGCGGGGCGCTCGGGGACGAGCCCGCGGGCATCCGGGAGCGGGTTCGGCTGATCGAGGGCGACGGCCTGGACACGGGCGTGCACTTCCTGCCGGGCAGCTTCGATGTGGTGCTCTGTCACGGCGTACTGATGTACGCCCGGGAGCCGGACGCGCTGCTGGCGGGGCTGGCCCGGATGCTGGCGCCCGGCGGGCTGCTCTCGCTGCTCGTACGGAACGGCGACGCGCTGGCGATGCGGCCCGGCACCGCCGGGGACTGGGACACGGCACTGGCCGCGTTCGACACGGATACGTACACCAACCGACTGGGCCTGACGGTCCGCGCCGACCGGCTGGACGCCCTCACGGCCACGCTCGCCGGGATCGCCGCGCCGTTGCACGCCTGGTACGGGGTACGGATCTTCACGGACCAGGTGAGCGATGACGTCGAGCTGCCGGCCGCCGCGGAACTCGACCGGCTGCTGGCCGCGGAGGACCGGGCCGGGCGGACGGACCCGTACCGCCGGGTTGCCGCGCTGCTGCATCTGTGCGGGGTGCGCGGCTAGAGAACGTCCGGACGAACGCCGGACGGTTCACGACGCCCGGTGCGATGCACCGCAAGACGCCGGAGCGTCCAGGTGGCGAACTGGTTCCGACGTACCGGCAGCGCCGTGAGGTGCCGTGCCGGGCGCCGCGACTGCGGGCATGATCCGCCGGAAATCCCTGGGGATGGTTGAGGGATGGACGAGGAGCGGGCGTCACCCGATCAGCCGAACCCAACAGGCCGCCAATGGGGTTAAAAGCTGATGATTCAGACATGGATGCTTCCCACTCGCGCCGCCGTCTGTACCGGCTGCTGCTGCCTCTGACCGCAGGTGTCTGCGCCATGGCCCTGGTGTCCGGCTGCTCCGACTCGGACTCGGCCAACGCCACTGCCACGCAGTCGGCCTCGCCGCATGCGACTTCCCAGGCCGCAAGTGACCTGCAGGCCGAGTACGAGGCCGTCATCAGGAATGTGCTGCCCTCCGTGGTACAGATCGAAGCCGGCAACAGCCTCGGATCCGGCGTCGTCTACGACAACAAGGGCCATATCGTCACCAATGCCCATGTGGTCGGCCAGGAGAAGAGGTTCAAGGTCACCGTCGCCACCGGTGAGAAGGTGCTGGGCGCCTCGCTGGTCGCCACCTATCCGGAGCAGGACCTGGCCGTCATCAAGCTCGACAACGTACCGAGCGGGCTGAAGCCGGCGAAGTTCGGCAACTCGGACAAGGTCGAGGTCGGCCAGATAGTGCTGGCGATGGGTTCGCCACTCGGACTGTCCAGCAGCGTCACGCAGGGCATCGTGTCGGCGGTCGGCCGGACTGTCAGCGAGAGCCGGACGGAGGGTGGCACCGGGGCGACCATAGCGAACATGGTGCAGACCTCGGCGGCGATCAACCCAGGCAACAGCGGCGGTGCGCTGGTGAACCTGAACAGTGAGGTGATCGGCATTCCGACGCTGGCGGCGACGGATCCGCAGTTGAACGGCGCGGCACCGGGCATAGGGTTCGCGATCCCCGTCTCGATGGTGAAGACGGTGGCCGACCAGATCGTCAAGAGCGGCAAGGTCACCGACTCGGGCCGGGCGGCGCTGAACATCACCGGCCGCACGGTCGTCGACGACAACTACCAGCCGTTCGGGATCGCGGTGGTCACCGTCACGGCGGGCGGCGGCGCGGACAAGGCCGGACTGCGGGTCGGCGACATCATCACGAAGATCGGCGACACACGGGTCACGACGATGACGGAGCTGGCCGAGTCTCTGGCCAACGACAAGCCGGGCCAGAAGGTCAAGGTGACATATCTGCGCGACGGTGTGGAAAAGACTGCGGTCGTCACGCTGGGCGAGATCTGACCGCTGCCGTGCGAGAGCCCCGGATGCCGAGGAACGGCGCCCGGGGCCCTCGTGCGCCGTATCGACGGTCAGCCCTGGTCGGCCTGGAGACTCATCGGGCCGTAGATCTTCGTCGCGTCCTCGAAGAGGGTCACCTGGTCCGCCCCGCCGTCCAGGAGTTCCTTCCAGAACTCACCGATCCATGTCTCCGCATCGCCCTGGGTCGTGAATTCCTCCGGCTGCAGGGCCGGCTCCGTCTCCGAACCGTCGGACTTCTCGAACCGCCACGTCCACGCCATGTCCGCCTCCTGGGTCGCGTTGCTGCCCGCAGCCTAGTGCCTGAGGCCTTTCGGACCGAGATCCATGGGGTTGGTCGCGCAGTCGGTGCGGGGACGCGGGAGGATCGGAGCGTGGAACTGACACTGCTCGGCACCGGAGCCCCCGACGGGCTGCCGCGCCCCGACTGTCCGTGCGCCGCCTGCGCCACCGCCCGCGGGGTATGGGCGCGCGCCGCGACCGCACTGCTGGTCGACGACGCGCTGCTGCTCGATCTCACCCCGGGGGCCGTGTTCGCCGCCGCACGCGCGGGTCATTCACTGACCGGCGTACGGCAGGTGCTGCTCACCCATCCCCACGACGGGCCCGCCGTGGAGCTGCCCGCCGGGCTGCCCCCGGCCGGACGGGTGCCGGACGGGCAGGTGTTGACGCTGATCAGCGGGCACAGGATCCGGGCGGTGCCGATGGACTCGCCGGGGACCGGGTACGAGGTGACGTCCCCGGAGGGCGTGCGGCTGCTGTACATGCCGCCGGGGGCGGCCCCCGCCGGTCTCACGGACCGGGTGGCGGAGCCGTACGACATGGTGGTCGGTGATGTGACCGGACGCCCGGACGCCATGGCCAGGCTGCGGGCCGTCGAAGCGATCGGGCCGGCCACCGAGGTCATCGCCGTTCACCTGGACCATGACGCGCCCACCGGCCCCGAGCTGGACCGGCGGCTCGCGGCGGCCGGCGCCCGGACCGTGCCGGACGGGACGACCCTGGTGGTCGGCCAGTACCACGCCGTACCGGATATCCCGCGGCGGACGCTGGTGACGGGCGGTGCGCGGTCCGGTAAGTCGGTGGAGGCCGAGCGGCGGCTGGGGACCTTCCCCGAGGTGGTGTACGTGGCGACCGGCGGCGGCCGCGAAGGCGACCCGGAGTGGATGGCCCGGGTCGGGTTGCACCGGGAGCGCAGACCGGCCGCCTGGCGCACCGAGGAGACCTGTGAGCTGGTGGACCTGCTGGAGTCGGACGGGCCGCCGGTGCTGATCGACTGCCTGTCGCTGTGGCTGACGGACGCGATGGACCGGGTGAACGCCTGGGACGACGCGGCGTGGGCGGACGGTGGTGAGCGTGCGCTGCGGGAGCGGCTCACCGAACTGGTCGGTGCGGTGCGCAGAACGCGGCGCACGGTCGTCGCCGTGACCAATGAGGTCGGCTCGGGCGTGGTGCCCGCGACAGCCGCCGGCCGGCGGTTCCGGGACGAGCTGGGGCGGCTCAACGCCGCGTTCGCCGACGAGTGTGAGCACGTGCTGCTGGTGGTGGCCGGTCAGGCGCTGACGCTGCGCGGCTGACCCGCATCGCACCAGGATCAGCGGCAGGAAGGGAGCGGACATGGCGCGAGTGAGGCCGATGCTGGAAGGCGTTCCGGAGACCCTGCTCTGGACGCTCTACAACCGGGCGTACGAGGCGGGGCAGCTCTATCCCGTCATCGACGATCCGATGGCGCTGCAGCTCATGGCGGACCTCGACTACCCCTTCGAGGAGCGCTTCGGGCGGCCGGACGCCTTCCGCTCGCAGGCGCAGGCGCTGCGCTCACGCTGCTTCGACCTGACGGTGCAGGGCTATCTGCGTGGGCATCCGGAGGCCACCGTCGCCGCGCTCGGCGACGGTCTGGAGACCGGCTTCTGGCGAGTCGACAACGGGCGGCTTACCTGGCTGAGCGTGGAGTTGCCCCAGGTGGCAGCGTTGCGCCGGGCGCTGCTGCCCTCCTCGGACCGGCTGCGGACGCTCTCCCGGTCGGCGACCGATCTCTCCTGGCTGGACGAGATCGAGGACCCTGTGGGCCGGGGTGTGATCGTCACGACGCAGGGGCTGCTGATGTATCTGCAGCCCTGGGAGGTACGGAAGATCCTGGCGACCTGCGCCGAACGGCTGCCGGGCGGGGTGCTCGTCCTGGACTCGATGGCGCGTCGGCCGGCGAAGTGGACGGTGGCCGGGAAGTTGAAGGTCGGCTCCATGACCGTCCCGCCGATGCACTGGGCGATGGACCCGGGCGAGCGGAAGAAGCTGCGCAGTGCGCATCCGAACATCACCGAGGTGCGCGCGCTGGGGCTGCCGCGGGGGCGGGGCGCGATGGGAGAACTGATCCGGCTCCAGCATCTGACGCCGGGGCTGCGGACGCTGACCCCCGCGATGACGCTGCTGCGCTTCGGGGCCTGACGGCCTCCCCCGCGGCAGGGAGTGGATCGGCGAGCGGCGTCGTGCGGCTTCGACGGCAAGGCGGAGGACGGAGTCGACGCGGACTGTCGGTGACCGACGACAACGCCGAAGGGGGCCCCTCCCTGCTCGAGCGAAGCCGAGAGCTTGAGGGAGGACTCGCAGGGCGTCGGGAGCCCACTCCCTGTCGTGGCGGAGGCCGTGAGGGCCGGCCACCGCACTGAAGAGGCGTCAGAATCGTGGCAGGTACTGTTCCGCAATGAGCCCGCCGCCGGGCTCACCGGCCCACACCACGTAACGACCCGCGAGGCAGACTCCCGTGAATCTGGACGACTTCTCCGACCTGATCGAACGCCCCGACGGCGGCGTACGGCGCGACGCCGAGGAACGCCGGGAGCGGCAGATCGTGCCGCCGGGCGCGCTCGGCCGACTCGACGAGCTGGGCGAGTGGCTCTCGGCCGCCCAGCAGGCCGTGCCGGTCAGACCGATCCAGCAGCCGCGCGTGGTGCTCTTCGCCGGTGATCACGGGGTGGCCGAGCTCGGCGTCTCCGGCCGCGCGGCCGGGACCGCCCACGAGCTGGTCCGGGCCACACTGGAGGGCGCGACGCCGCTGGCCGTGCTGGCCCGCCAGTTCTCCGTACCGGTGCGGATCGTCGATGCCGGCCTGGACTGTGAGCCGGAGCTGTTGCCCGAGTCGGTCGTGCGTCACCGGGTGCGGCGCGGCAGCGGCCGGATCGACATCGAGGACGCGCTGACGGCCGAGGAGGCCGAGCAAGCGGTACGTCTGGGCATCGCGATCGCCGACGAGGAGGCCGACTCGGGCACCGATCTGGTGGTGCTCGGCGATCTGAGCGTCGGTGGCACCACGGCGGCGGCCACCCTGATCGCGGCCCTGTGCGGCACGGACGCCTCGGTGGTCACCGGGCGCGGCGGCGCGGGAATCGACGATCTCGCCTGGATGCGCAAGTGCGCGGCGATCCGGGACTCGTTGCGGCGGGCCCGGCCGGTCCTCGGCGACCAGCTGGAGCTGCTGGCCACGGTCGGCGGCGCGGATCTGGCGGCGATGACGGGGTTCCTGCTGCAGTGCGCGGTGCGCAGGCTGCCGGTGATCCTGGACGGCGTGGTCTCGTCGGCGTGCGCGCTGGTCGCTCAGCGGGCCGCCTTCCGGGCGCCGGACTGGTGGTTGGCCGGTCAGGTGAGCGGCGAGCCGGCACAGACGAAGGCGCTGGACCGAATGGCGCTCAACCCGCTGCTGGACCACGGCGTCATCGTGGGTGAGGGGAGCGGGGCGCTGCTGGCACTTCCGCTCGTGCAGGCCGCCGCCGCGCTGGCGGCGGAGCTGCCCGAGCGTGCGCCGGCCGACCCGGACGACGCCTCGAAGACCGACGCGGACGACGACTGACGGACCCTGCTGCGCTGCGGCCGCCGACCACCGGACACCGGCCGCAGCAGGCCTCCCCATGGAGCGAAATCCCCCATATGATCGCTTTTTATGGGAGAGGTCCGATTGGCCGGCCAGGACGTCCGGCGGAGCACCGTCCGCTCACGACGCAGTGCGGCATTCACCATCTGGTATCTGCGCATCGTGTCGTTCATCAATTTCCTGAGCGCCGTCTGGGTCACGCTCGGTCAGGACCTGCGTCGGCACAACACCGAGAACTACTTCACGCCCTATCTGCTCACCGCGGGCTTCTCTTCCGGAGTGGTCGCCCTCTTCCTCGCGATCACCATGCGACGGCGCAAGCGCGCCGCCTGGATCGTCAACATGGTGCTGAGCGGCCTCCTGCTCCTGCTCTTCGCCTTCGTGATCGTCTTTCCCGAGATCCGGCAGTACCCGCAGAACTGGATCTCCCTGGCGCTGACAGCCGCTTTCGTCGTGGCGCTGATCCTGGGCCGACGGGAGTTCTACGCGAAGGGCGACCGTTCCAACGCGAAGCTGGCGGCCGTGGTCGCCGTCGGCGGGCTGCTGGTCACCTCGCTGATCGCCACCCTGCTGGTCACCGTCGCGAACACGGCGCACGACGAGTACCGGTCGACCTTCCTCGACCGCTGGCGCTACGGCGCGCTGCGGCTGGTCTCGGTCGCGACCGACGAAGCCCGCTTCCCCGGCATCACCGTGCCCGGCTCGGTCAATGTCGTCATCAACATCCTCTCCACCCTGCTGCTGATCGCCGTCGTGTACGTGGCGTTCCGCTCACGCCGGGCCGTCGACCCGATCACCCCGCAGGACGAGGACCGGCTCCGCGCCCTCCTCGAAAAGCACGGCGAACGCGACTCGCTCGGCTATTTCGCACTGCGCCGGGAGAAGAGCGTCATCTGGTCGCCGACCGGGAAGGCCGCCGTCACCTACCGGGTGGTCGGCGGGGTCTCGCTCGCCTCCGGTGATCCGATCGGCGACCTGGAGGCCTGGCCGGGCGCGATCGAACCATGGCTGGCCGAGGCCCGCGAACACGGCTGGATCCCAGCGGTGATGGGGGTGAGTGAGGAGGGCGGCACGGTCTACGCCCGGCACGGGCTCGACGCGCTGGAGCTCGGCGACGAGGCGATCGTGGAGACCGCCGACTTCACCCTCGAAGGGCGGGCGATGCGGACCGTCCGCCAGGCGTACAACCGGATCAGGCGCGCCGGGTACGAGGTGACCATCCGGCGCCACTGCGACATCCCCGACGAGGAGATGGCCGAACTGGTGCGACGCGCCGACGACTGGCGCGACGGCGAGACCGAGCGCGGCTTCTCGATGGCGCTGGGGCGGCTCGGCGATCCGGCGGACGGCCAGTGCGTGATGCTCGAATGCCGTGACGCGGCGGAGAAGGAGCAAGGCGAAGGAGCAGGCGGCCCCGGCGAATTGCGCGCCGTACTGAGCTTCGTGCCCTGGGGCCCGAACGGTCTCTCGCTGGACCTGATGCGCCGTGACCGGAACGCCGAGAACGGTCTGATGGAGTTCATGGTCATCGAACTCCTCCAGCGCGCCAAGGAGATCGGGATCACACAGGTGTCGCTCAACTTTGCGATGTTCCGATCGGTCTTCGAGAGGGGATCGCGGCTGGGCGCGGGACCGGTGCTGAGGCTGTGGCGCTCGTTGCTCAGCTTCTTCTCGCGCTGGTGGCAGATCGAGTCGCTCTACCGCGCCAACGCCAAGTACCGACCGATCTGGGAGCCGCGTTTCATGCTCTTCGAGAAGAGCTCCGATCTGTTGCGCATCGGCATCGCCGCGGGCCGCGCCGAAGGGTTCCTGGAGGCGCCCGGGCTGCCCAAGTGGCTGCACCGCTCGCACCTGGAGACCCGTAGATGAGACCGACGGCGGCGCTGCCCGAGGCCGCCCGCCGCGAATGGGGGCCGCTGTTCTCGACCGTACACGGGGGGCTCACCCGTTCCCGGCTGCGTGCGGTCCCGATGACGCTGGCCGCGGTCGGCCTGACGGCGCTGCTCCATGTGGTGCAGAACCAGCCGTGGGGATTACGTCCGGTGCGGGTCCTCGGCTCGGTGCGAGCCGAGGACCCGCTGTGGACCGCCCTGCTGCGTACCCCGCTGTCGCTGTTCGTGCCCGCACTCGATCTGCCGGTGTGGGGTGCGCTGGCGCAGGTGCTCGTGGTGTTCGGGGCCGCCGAGATCTGTCTCGGACGACGGCGCACGCTGCTCATCGCGTACGTCGCCACGCTGGCCGGGACACTGTACGCACGGACCGGCGTCGCGGTCGGCCCCGACGGACTGTTCGGACTGCCCGCATCCGACGCGCACGTCGTCGACACCGGACCGTCGGCAGCGGTGGTCGGGGTCGCGGTCTATGTGTGCCATGCCTACCGGGCGTGGCGCACCGGGGCGGTGGTGATCGCGGTGATGGTCATCGAAGTGATCTTCAAGAACAACCTGGCGGGCAAGGAACACCTGGCGGCGATCGCCGCGGTGCTGATCCTGTGCGGTCTCACCGCCTGGCACGACAGGCGTCGGAATCTGCCCGCCCGCAGCGATCAGGACTTGGGCGTGGGAAGCCGGTCCCGGTCCGGCGCTCCGCCGATGAGGTCCTGAAACCTGCGGCTCGGCCCCACCCAGCGCCGGTCGTGGTGGTACGCGCGCAGCACCGCCCTGGCACGGGCGCGGTGCCGGTTGCGGTAGAGCCTCTTCGCCCACATCGACGTCGGCCGGGCCAGCCGGATCGCCCCGAACAGGGCGACGAACGGCACCAGGGTGCCGATCACCGCCATCCGCGCCTTGCCCTTGAACAGGGCGATCAGCACGAAGCAGAAGTTGATCAGCAGGGTCAGGACGATGCCGAGCCGGCCCTGCTGCTGATCGCTGGTCAGTTCCTTCACCCCGAGCGGTGAGAAGCCGCCGAGGAGGAGCAGGACGAGCGCCGTGGTGAGGACGACGACCTCAACGCTCTGGCGGCCTTGTTCGGACCAGTACACGTCGTCGAGATGGAGGATCAGGGCGAACTCGTCCAGCACCAGTCCCGCGCCCATCCCGAAGATCACCGCGCAGATGCCCGCCCCGACGCCGTACCGTCCGCTGGAGACCGAGCCGAAGCCGCCGATCACCGTCAGCACCACACCGGGCACCACATGGTGGACGTGCAACCCGCCGGGCGTGATGTTGCGGAACGGCCCCTTCCCGGCCCTGATCATCCGGGTGATGAGACGGGTGATGGCGAAGGTCAGCACAAAAGCGACCAGGGCGAGAAGCAGGGGCAGCTTCCCCGGCTCGATGAAGTTCTGATCGAACCAGTGACCCATGCCACCACTCCCGTTGGTCCGCCTTTGCGGTGCTTTGCAGCGTTTCGGCCAATCTAGCGGCCCGGCCGAGGGATTAGCCTGCGCGCCGTGACCTCCCTGAACAGCCACGGCATACGTTTCGCCTTCGGCACCCTGACCGTGCTCCCCGTCCGCGTCACCCGCTGGGATCGCGGGGCCGCCCGTGCCGGGATGCTGAGCGCCCCGCTCGCCGGTCTGGTGGTGGGGCTGCTCGCGGCGGTCCCCGGCACATTGTTGCTGCTGCTCGGGTCCGGGCCGCTGCTCGCGGCGGTCGCCTCCGCCGCGGTGCCCGCGGTCCTCACTCGGGGGCTGCACCTCGACGGACTCGCCGACACGGCGGACGGGCTGGGCAGCGGCAAGCCGGCGGCGGACGCGTTGCGCATCATGAAGCAGTCGGACATTGGGCCATTCGGTGTCATCACCCTGCTGTTCGTCCTCCTGGCCCAGGTCGCGGTCCTCCATCAGCTGTACGGGGAGGGCTGGGCGCACGGCGCGGTGGCCGCGGTCGTCGCGGGGGTCACAGCCCGCCTCGCACTCACACTGGCGTCCCGTCAGGGCGTGCCTCCGGCCCGGCCGGAGGGGCTGGGGGCAGCGGTGGCGGGAACGGTGCCGATGGGGGCGGCGGCGGCCGTGACGGTCGCGGTGGTAGCCGCGGGGTCGGGGGCGGGGGCGGTGTTCGGGGGGTACGGCGCGCTGCACCACGGCCTTGCCGTAGTGGCCGGGCTGCTGGGCGCGCAGCTGCTGCTGCGGCACTGCGTGCGGCGGTTCGGGGGCGTGACCGGGGATGTCTTCGGGGCGGTCGCGGAGACGGCGGCGACGGCGGCGCTGGTGGCGTTGGCCCTGGGCTAGGGCGGGCCAGGCGGCGTCTGGTGCGTGCGATCGCAAGGCGGAGGCTCGCCCCGATACTGAGCGTATCGGGGCGAGCCCGACAACGCAGCGAG
>NZ_JBEZKL010000170.1:0-13952 GCF_040704695.1 Streptomyces sp. NPDC048411 | reverse complement strand
GGCACCTCCGCGTACACCTGGCTCAAGGTCCCCGTCACCGAGAACCCCGACCACATGGCGCGCCCTTACGGGTTGACGCACAACGTCACGAGTTGGCGCAGTAGTTGCCGAAGGTGGGGTTCAGCAGCCCGATCACGGAGACCGTGTTGCCGCACAGGTTCACCGGCACGTGCACGGGAACCTGGATGGTGTTGCCCGAGATCACACCGGGGCTGCCGGCCGCGGCACCCTGGGCGCCCGAGTCGGCGACGGCCATACCCGCACCCGCGATTACCAGACCACCGGTGACTGCCGCAGCGGCGACGATCTTCTTGATCATTATTCCTCCTAGTTGGCAATGCGGTCCCAGCCGCGGACCGCATCACCTGTAACGAGGAATAAGTAGCCGGGCTACGAGGCGACGACCCCTTTCACTCGTTCCGGTCACGTACGTACACGCTGGCGATTGTCGGCGGAACAGAGCGCGGTAATTCAGCAGTTGTCGATGAAACGGTCGAGCACCCGCGCACCGAACTGCAGGCCGTCGACCGGTACCCGCTCGTCGACACCATGGAACATGCCCGCGAAATCGAGCTCCGGCGGCAGCTTCAGCGGAGCGAACCCGAAGCAGCGGATACCGAGGTCGGCGAAGGACTTGGCATCCGTGCCACCGGAGAGCATGTACGGGACGGCGCGGGCGATCGGATCCTCCGCCTTCAGCGCGACCTGCATCGCGTCGACCAGGGAGCCGTCGAAGCCGGTCTCCAGAGCCTTGTCGCTGTGCACGTCCTCGCGCTTGACCCGCGGGCCGAGTATCCGGTCCAGGTCGGCCAGGAACTCGTCCTCGAAGCCGGGCAGGAAACGACCGTCGACGTGGGCGACGGCCTGGCCGGGGATCACGTTCACCTTGTAGCCGGCGCCGAGCATGGTGGGGGCGGCGGAGTTGCGGAGGGTGGCGCCGATCATCTTGGCGATGCCGCCCAGCTTGGCGAGCGTGGCATCCATGTCCTCCGGGTCGAGGGAGGTGCCGAGCGCGTCGGACAGTTCGTCGAGGAAGGACCGCACCGTCTTGGTGACCCTGACCGGCCACTTGTGCCGGCCGAGCCGCCCGACCGCCTCGCAGAGCTCGGTGATCGCGTTGTCACCGTTGGTCATCGAGCCGTGCCCGGCGGTGCCGTCCACGGTGAGCCGCATCCAGTGGATGCCCTTCTCGGCCGTCTCCACGAGATAGAGCCGCAGCTTCTCGTTGACCGTGAAGGAGAAGCCGCCGACCTCGCCGATCGCCTCGGTCACGCCGTCGAAGAGGTCCGGGTGCTTGTCGACGAGATACCGCGCACCGTACGTACCACCCGCCTCCTCGTCGGCGAGGAAGGCCAGCACGATGTCGCGCGGGGGCTTGCGGCCGCTGCGCATCCGGTCACGGACGACCGCGAGGGTCATGGCGTCCATGTCCTTCATGTCGACGGCGCCGCGCCCCCATACACAACCGTCCGCGACCTCGCCCGAGAACGGGTGGTGCGTCCAGTCCTGGGCGTTGGCCGGGACGACGTCGGTGTGCCCGTGGATGAGCAGCGCGGGCCTGGACGGGTCCTCGCCCTCGATCCGGGCCACGGTCGAGGCACGGCCCTTGTGGGATTCGAAGATCTTCGGTTCGAGCCCGACCTCGGCGAGCTTCTCCGCGACGTACTCGGCGGCCGCCCGCTCACCCGGGCCGGAGTGGTCTCCGTAGTTGCTGGTGTCGATCCGGATCAGCTCGCGGCAGAGGTCCACGACCTCGTCCTCGCCGGACGGGCCACCGGCCTTGTTCGTCTCGCTCACGCTGCTTCCTTCCACTCTCACCCTGCTGCTCCCCCACATCCTCCCGCGCCCGGCCCGCACACCCAAGGGCGCCTGTCCCCCGTCACGCGCCGTTCACACCGCCAGGGGCGTGATCGACCACCCCCGAATGTTTGCTATTGTTTTCCACGTCGGAACGGGCACGGCCCGCGAGACAGACACCTTGTCCGGGTGGCGGAATGGCAGACGCGCTAGCTTGAGGTGCTAGTGCCCTTTATCGGGCGTGGGGGTTCAAGTCCCCCCTCGGACACCAGAAGGTCTCCTTTCACGGGAGATGGAGCGGATGCGGGTCGAGGATCACCTCGGCCCGCATCCGCTTTTTGGTGCAGTGCCCGGCGCCGTCACACTCCGGCCGGAGCGGGTGGCGCGGCCGGGGGGCCGCCGCAGGTGCGCCGGACTCCCGTGAGCCGACGGGTCGGTGTCCGAAAGTGAGCCGCTTCGCGCCACACCTCCAAAGGAGGGGATCACCGAACGCGGCGGGCGGGCCGGACCGGCGCGCGGAACGGTCGCGGCGGGAAGGGAACCTCACACGACCGGGCCGGTGACACCGCGACCGGCGCCGGCGCTCCGGTGCGCATCGGTGGTGGTGGCGGTCGGTCCGGGGCTGCCGCCCTCACTCGACGAGCTGGTAGATGCTGTCGGCGACCAGCCACAGCCCCAGCAGAAGTGACAGTGACACGATCGCCTGGTCCTGATGGGTGTCGAGCCAGTCGCGCAGCCCTCGCAGCTTGGCCTCTGCCGCGACGGGCGAGAAGGTGGTGTACAGCTCCATCGCCAGCATGCTGGACGTGGCCAGCACGCAGAACCCCGTCAGGGCCAGCGTGGACGCGATCGAGGAGAGATTCGCGTCCACTGCCGTGGCGGCACCGGCACCGACCATGGCCCAGGGCTGCAGCAGGATCGCCAGTCCGGCCGCCGTCCATCCGGACACGCGGTCCGGTCTCTCCATCCACTTGGGTGCGTGGCGGGGGCGGGGCGGACGGCGCCTCTTGCGTTCGCCGTACGCGACGAGCCCCAGGCCCAGGGCCAGCTTGCCCGCGAGCGCCGCGGTCGACGGAACGCTCTGGCGTGCCGGGGGCGTGCCGCCGGTCAGCAGGATCACGGCGGCGATCACCATCAGGAGGCCGGCAAGCCACGACAGGATGAACACCAGCCCCCTGCGTACCCCTCTTTCGGCGGTCAGCAGCAGAATGAAGGCGCTGTTGTGCAGGGGCCCGAGCGTGATGGCGGTGCCGATGACGACGAGGTCAACGACCATCGCTGCCAGCCGCGCAGCCGGTCCCGTCCCGAGGCCCGAGGCCAGGGGTATCGGGCGCGCCGGACGGCAGAGCCCCCGCCTCGCCCCGGTTCTCGGCCGTCGTCGCCTTCCCGTGGTGTCGGCCGACAGCCGGAGACCGGACCGGGCGTGCGCGGGCGCGGGTCGTGGTGGGGACGTCGGGTCGCACATATCGACTGTGTTGGCCGGACATCACCGCGTCAAGCCGGCCACGGCGCCGATGGGCCGAATGCGTCCGGCGGACCGAGGGCCCAGCGGGCGATCCGGCGCAGGATCAGCCGGCGCGCGAGCCGCGCACGCGAGCGCCGACCGCGCCCCCTCGCGAGGCCGTTCCCCGTCCGCGACCACGTCGCGACCGGAACTCTCCTCGCGGGTCACCGCTGCTGTTGTCGAGCCGGTGTCTCGCGGTGTTCAAGGCCGTCCATAGGAAGATCGAACAGGCGGCGAGCGAGGTCGCGTTGGCCCGGCTCTCCCGCGAGGAGCGTCACGCCGCCCAGGCTCATGAGCACGTCGCCCGGGCCGATGTCCGGGCGGATCGTTCGCCCGGCGACATCTGCCGCCATGAGCGTGGTCGGCGCTCATCCGGGGCCGACGCCTCCGACCCCTTGTTGAAACGGTTCATTCATGGTTAACGTCCTGCACCGACAGCGAACCGGGCGTTGCCGAGCAAGGAGAATCATGAGCCGCACGCATACGCACCCCCGCCCCTGGTACATGGACGTGTCCCCCGGATCGGGCGGGCTGCCGCCCCGGTCCTGGTACGCGGGGTCGGACGCCGGGCGGATGTCGTTGAACGGGGAGTGGCGGTTCCGGCTCTCGCCGACCGCTTCCGCCGAGGACGCCTCGTTCGCGCAGTCCGGGTTCGACGCGTCCGGCTGGGGAACGGTCGCGGTGCCCGGGCACTGGGTGCTGCAGGGAGCAGGGGGAGCTCCTGCGTACACGAACGTCGTCTACCCCTTCCCTGTCGATCCGCCGCTCGTACCGACCGAGAATCCGACCGGGGACCATCTGCTGGCCTTCGATCTGCCGGCCGGGTGGCCGGAGGGCGGCGAGTGCGTGCTGCGGTTCGACGGGGTGGAGTCCGCCGCCCGGGTCTGGCTCAACGGCGAGGAACTGGGGGATTTCAAGGGGTCCCGGCTGCCGCACGAGTTCGCGGTCGGCGGAGTCGTGCGGGCCGAGGGCAACGTACTGGCCGTGCGGGTGCACCAGTGGTCGTCCGGGAGCTATCTGGAGGACCAGGACCAGTGGTGGCTGCCGGGGATCTTCCGGGACGTCACGCTGCTGCACCGGCCGGACGGCGCGCCCCGGGACTTCTTCGTGCACGCCGGCTACGACCACCGCGCCGGGACCGGGACGCTGCGGGTGGCGTGCGACGGCGCCGAGGGGCGGGTCCTGGTGCCAGGGCTGGGGGTCGATGTCGCAACGGACGAGGCGGTGACCGTGCCGGTCGAGCCGTGGACCGCCGAGACGCCCCGGCTCTACGACGGTGAGCTGGTGACGGCCGGTGAGCGGATACCGCTGCGGATCGGGTTCCGTAGCGTCGCCGTCGAGGACGGGCTCGTCAAGGTCAACGGCCGGCGGGTGCTCTTCCGCGGGGTGAACCGGCACGAGTTCCACCCCAGGACCGGGCGGACCGTGGACGCGGACACGATGCGGCGCGATCTGGTGCTGATGAAGCGGCACAACATCAATGCCGTACGGACCAGCCACTACCCGCCGCACCCGGCGTTCCTGGATCTCTGCGACGAGCTCGGGCTCTGGGTGATCGACGAGTGCGATCTGGAGACACATGGCTTTGTCGACCTGGAGTGGCGCAACAACCCGGTCGACGACGAACGGTGGACCCCGGCACTGCTCGACCGGGCCGCACGCATGGTGGAGCGCGACAAGAACCACGCCTCGGTGATCATCTGGTCGCTCGGCAACGAGTGCGGGTCGGGGCGCGGGCTCACGGCGATGGCCGAGTGGGTCAAGGACCGGGATCCGGACCGGCTGGTGCACTACGAGGGCGATCTCTCCTGCAAGGACGTCGACCTGTACTCGCGGATGTATCCGACCCACGCCGAGGTCGAGCTGATCGGGAAGCGGGCCGAGGACTCGTGGAGCGACCCGGCGCTGGACGCCCGGCGGCGCGCGATGCCGTTCATCATGTGCGAATACGGACACGCGATGGGCAACGGCCCCGGCGGACTGAGCGAGTACCAGCGGCTCTTCGAGCAGTACGAGCGCTGCCAGGGCGGGTTCGTCTGGGAGTGGATCGACCACGGATTCGCCCACCCCGAGCACGGCTTCGCCTACGGCGGGGACTTCGGCGAGGAGCTGCACGACGGCAACTTCGTCTGCGACGGACTGCTCTTCCCGGACCGCACGCCCTCCCCCGGGCTGATCGAGTACAAGAAGGTCATCGAGCCGGTACGGATCGAGGCGGGGACGTCCGCGGGAACCGTCCGGATCGTCAATGGGTACGACTTCGCGGACCTCGGCCACCTGGAGTTCGTCTGGTCGCACGAAGTGGACGGGGGGCTGCGCGCATCGGGCCCGCTCACCGTGCCCGGCCTGGCGCCCGGAACCCACGCCGAGGTGGCACTCCCGGAGGGCGGCGAGGGAGTGTGGACCGTGCGGGCGGTGCTCGCCGAGGACGCCGCGTGGGCCGGGCGCGGGCATGTGGTGGCCTGGGGGCAGCAGGCGGTGGGGGCGGTGGTGCCGGCTGCGGCCTCGGTGGGCTCGCGACCGGAGACGGCTGACGGGGTGATCGTCCTCGGGCGCGGTGTCTTCGATGCGGCGACCGGGGCGTTGGTCCGGCTCGGGGACGTACCGGTGGAGGCGCCGCGGCTCGATGTGTGGCGGGCGCCCACCGACAACGACAACGGTGCGGCCTGGCAGCCGGACGAGCGGTACGGGCTGCGGTGGCGGGAGTTGGGGCTGCACCGGATGCGCCACCGGACCGACGCCGTGGAGGTGGGCGAGGACTCGCTGACCGTACGGACACGGGTGGCGCCTGCCGGGGTGGATACGGGGCTGCGCACGGAGTACCGGTGGACCGCCGACGGAGAACGGCTCGGGCTCACCGTGTCCGTGGCGCCCGAGGGCGAGTGGCGGGTGCCGCTGCCCCGGCTCGGGATCCGGTTCGGGCTGCCTGCCGCGTACGGCGGGGCGCGGTGGTTCGGCGGCGGGCCCGGCGAGGCGTACCCGGACACCCGGGCCGCCTCGATGCTCGGGCGGTGGGAGATGTCCGTCGACGCGATGCAGACCCCGTACGTCCGGCCGCAGGAGAACGGCGCCCGGGCCGACGTCCGCTGGGCGGAGCTGACGGACGGCGACGGTGCCGGGGTGCGCGCCGAGGGTGGCGCGCCGTTCTGGTTCTCCGCACGGCGGTGGACGAGCGAGCAGCTGGACGCCGCGGAGCACGGGCCGGATCTGGTGGCCGGGGAGACCGTCTGGGTCCACCTGGATCATGCTCTGCAGGGCATCGGGTCGCAGTCGTGCGGGCCGGGGGTGCTGCCGGAGTACCGCCTCGACGCGGCCGTGACGGAGTTCTCGTTCGTGTTCTCACCCGTGGGGTGAGGTACGGCTCGTTCCCGGTCCGGTGGCCGCCGGACCGGGAACTCGTGCCGGTCGGCGCAACAGGTGTGCGGGGACGAGGTGTTGGGCGCGCAGGCCGTCGCGGACCGGCGCGGCGCACTCGGTCGCTCCGCGCTCCGGGGTGTGCGGTCCGACACCGCCGGTGAGCTGCGCCGACGCTGTGACAGGATGACCGGCATCATGACCACCAGCACCGTCAGCAGCTGCCGCGCCCCGGGCGCCGACGCACCGGCCGGGACCTCGCGATGAGGGGCCGGGCGAAGCCTCCGTCGGCGCCCCTGCCGCAGCGGGACGGCATCGACCCGGTGCGGGTACGGCTCCCCGAGGATCCGGGCGGGGAGTGGGTGACGGTCCGTGACCATCTGCTGGCGCGGTTCGGCGGTGCGATCGGGGCGGACCGGGTGGACGCCATGCTCGCCGAGGGCAGGTTCGTCTCGGTGCAGGGGCCTGTGGCACCCGACGAGCCGTACACGGCGGGCCGGTATCTCTGGTTCCACCGGGACTTCGAGCCCGAGGAGCCGGTACCGTTCCCCGTCGGTGTCGTGTACCGCGACGCGCATCTCGTCGTCGCCGACAAGCCGCATTTCCTCGCCACGACACCGCGCGGCCGGCACATCACCGAGACAGCGGTGGCCCGGCTCCGCCGCGAGCTGGATCTGCCGTCGTTGCAGCCCGCGCACCGGCTGGACCGGCTGACGGCGGGCCTGGTGCTCTTCGTCGTACGGCCCGAGGAGCGGGGCGCCTACCAGACGCTGTTCCGCGACAAGCGGGTGCGCAAGGAATACGAGGCGGTGGCACCGTACGACCCGGCGCAGACCTTCCCGCGCACCGTACGCAGCCGGATCGTCAAGGAGCGCGGGGTGATCGCGGCCCGGGAGGAGCCCGGCGAGGCGAACAGCGAGAGCCGGATCGAGCTGCTGGAGCACCGGGCGGGGCTGGGCCGCTACCGGTTGCTGCCCGCCACCGGGCGCACCCACCAGCTCCGGGTCCATATGAACAGTCTGGGTCTGCCGCTCGTCCATGATCCGGTCTATCCGGTGGTCGAACCGGAGGGGGCCGCGGACGACTGGACGCGTCCGCTGCAGCTCCTTGCCCGGGTGCTGGAGTTCACCGATCCGGTCACGGGCGGGCCGCGCCGCTTCGAGAGCGGGCTGCGGCTCTCCGCGTGGCCGGACCGGTGATCCCCTGACGTCAGTGCCCGCGGGCGATCCACTCGTCGAGGTGCGGCGCCTCGGCGCCGATCGTGGTGGAGTCGCCGTGTCCGGTACGGACGGTGGTGTCCGCCGGCAGTGCGAGCAGCCGGTCCCTGATCGACGCGACGATCGTCGGGAAGTGCGAGAACGACCGCCCGGTGGCGCCGGGCCCGCCCTGGAAGAGCGTGTCCCCGGTGAAGACGGTGGACAGCTCGGGGGCGTACAGGCAGACCGCTCCCGGGGCGTGGCCGGGCGTGTGCAGCACCTGGAGCGTGGTCCCGGCGATCTGCAGCTCCTGGCCCTCCGCCAGTTCGGCGTCGGGCGTGCGGTCCGGGTGGGTCTGCTTCCACAGCGGCAGGTCGTCGGGGTGCAGCAGGATCGGCGCACCCGTGGCGTCGGCGAGGGCCGGGGCCGCGTCGATGTGGTCGTTGTGGGCGTGCGTGCAGACGATGGCGCGCAGCGTGCGGCCGCCGAGCGCGTCCTCGATGGCGACCGGATCATGGGCGGCGTCGACGACGATCGCCTCGGTGTCGTCGCCGATGATCCAGACGTTGTTGTCGACGTCCCACTCGCCGCCGTCGAGGGCGAAGGTGCCGGAGGTGACGAGGTGGTCGATGCGGGCCGTCATCAGAACACCACCACCGAGCGCAGCACGTCGCCCTCGTGCATCCGGGTGAATGCCTGCTCGACGTCGCCGAGCCCGATGGTCTCCGTGACGAACGCACCGAGGTCGATCCGGCCCTGCTGGTGCAGGTCGATGAGCATCGGGAAGTCGCGCGAGGGCAGGCAGTCGCCGTACCAGGACGACTTGAGCGAGCCGCCGCGGCCGAACACGTCGATCAGCGGCAGTTCGAGCTGCATCTCCGGGGTGGGGACGCCGACCAGGACAACCGTGCCGGCGAGGTCGCGGGCGTAGAACGCCTGCTTGTACGTCTCCGGGCGGCCGACCGCCTCGATGACGACATCGGCGCCGTTGCCGTCGGTCAGGGCGCGGATCGCCTCGACGGGGTCGGTGGTACGGGAGTTGACGGTGTGTGTGGCACCCATCTTCTTCGCCGTGTCCAGCTTGCGGTCGTCGATGTCCACCGCGATGATCCTCGCGGCGCCGGCCAGCCGGGCCCCCATGACGGCCGCGTCGCCGACACCGCCGCAGCCGATGACGGCGACCGAGTCGCCACGGCCGACCTCGCCGGTGTTGATCGCGGCTCCGATGCCCGCCATGACGCCGCAGCCGAGCAGCCCGGCGGCGGCCGGGGAGACCTCGGGGTCGACCTTGGTGCACTGGCCCGCGGCGACCAGGGTCTTCTCCGCGAACGCTCCGATGCCGAGCGCGGGCGACAGCTCGGTGCCGTCCAGCAGCGTCATCTTCTGCTTGGCGTTGTGCGTGTTGAAGCAGTACCAGGGGCGGCCGCGCCGACACGCCCGGCACTGCCCGCAGACCGCACGCCAGTTGAGGACGACGAAGTCGCCGGGCTCGACGTCCGTGACCCCCTCGCCGACGGACTCCACGATGCCCGCGGCCTCGTGGCCGAGCAGGAACGGGAAGTCGTCGTTGATGCCGCCCTGCTTGTAGTGCAGGTCGGTGTGGCAGACGCCGCACGTCTGGATCTTCACCACGGCCTCACCGGGACCGGGGTCCGGGATCACGATCGTCTCGACCCGTACCGGCTCGTTCTTTCCCGGTGCGATGACCCCTTGCACCTGCTGCGCCATACCGTGGTCTCCCTTGTCGTGACGGTCCCGGCTTCTCTGATGTTCGACCGGCATTCGAAGATCGAACACGAACAACCGTACGCGGTCGTGGGCGTCCCGGCAGCGGCGGCACGGTGGTGCGCGGGAGGCGGCCCCCACCAACGGCTCCGCGGGGGCCGCCTGCCGGCGGGTCAGGCCTCCATGTCGTGGACCCGGCGCCCGCCGACGTACGTCTGGAGGACGCGGGTGGCGCCGATCTCCTCGGGCGGGCCCGCGTACGGGTCGCGGTCCAGGACCACCATGTCGGCGAGGGCCCCGGCGCGCAGCGAGCCGGTGTCGTCCAGGTGGTTCACATAGGCCGAACCTGCTGTGTACGCGGCGATGGCGGCCGTGAGTCCGATGCGCTCCCCCGGCAGGAAGACCGGCCCCTCGCCGTCCGGTGCGATCCGGTTGACCGCGGTGTGGATGCCGTGCAGCGGGTCGGCACTGCTGACCGGCCAGTCGCTGCCGGCCGCGACGGTCGCGCCGGAGCGGAGCAGTGCGCCGAACGGATACTGCAGCGCGGCCCGTTCATCGCCCAGGAAGGGGATGGTCAGCTCGTCCATCTGCGGTTCGTGGGCGGCCCAGAGCGGCTGGATGTTGGCGGTGGCGCCGAGCTCCCGGAACCGGGCGATGTCGTCGGGGTGGACGATCTGGAGGTGGGCGAGGTGGGGGCGGGTGTCGGTACGGCCGTTGGCGGCACGGGCGGCCTCGACGGCGTCGAGTGCCTCGCGCACGGCGCGGTCGCCGAGGGCGTGGAAGTGCGTCTGGAAGCCGAGTGCGTCCAGTTCGGTGACATACCGGCGCAGTTCGACGGGGTCGACGAAGCTGGTGCCGCTGTTGGCGGTGGCGCAGCCGCAGGCGTCGAGGTACGGGGTGAGCAGGGCGGCGGTGCCGGTTTCGGCGACCCCGTCCTGCATGATCTTCACCGAACCGGCGCGGAACCGTCCGAAGGTCAGCTCCTTCCGCCTGGCGACGAGTTCGGGGATCTGCTCGGCGCCGCGTTCGCGGTCCCACCACAGGGCGCCGACGACCCGGGCAGTGAGCGAGCCGTCCCGGGCGGCGGTCAGATAGGCGTCGGACACGTCGTCCATCGAACCGTAGGCGCCGACGATGGCGTCCTGCCACGCGGTGATCCCGTACGAGTGGAGCAGGCGCTGGGCACGGAGCAGGCCGGCGAGCCGGTCGGCAGGGGTGGAGTGCGGGGTGTGGCGGGCAACCAGGTCCATGGCGCCCTCCTGGAGGAGTCCGGTGGGCTCGCCCCGGTCGTCGCGCTCGATGCGGCCGTCGGCGGGGTCCGGGGTGTCCCGGGTGACGCCGGCGAGCGTCAGAGCGCGGGTGTTGGCCCAGGCGCCGTGGTGGTCGCGGTTGACCAGGAAGACGGGCCGGTCGGGTACGACGGTGTCGAGCTGGTCCCTGGTCGGGCTGCCGCCGTCGAAGGCCTCCATGGACCAGCCGCCGCCGGTGATCCACTCCTGGTCGGGGTGGCTGTCGGCGTACGCCCGCACGGCGGCGAGCGTGTCCGTCGCCGTACGGGTGTCGGTGAGGTTGCACTGGGCGAGCTCGAGACCGGCTGCTACGGGGTGGACGTGCGCGTCCTGGAAGCCGGGGACGAGCAGCCGGCCGGCGAGGTCGACGACTTCGGTTCCGGGGCCGATCAGTTCGCGCACCTCGTCGTGGCCGACGGCGGTGATGCGGTCGCCGGTGACGGCGACGGTGGTGGCGCGGCTGCGCGCGGCGTCCATGGTGAGGACCGGGCCGCCGGTGAGGACGAGATCGGCGGGGGCGTGGTGCATGGGTTGTTCCGTTTCGGTGAGGGCCGTGCGGGGCGCGAGAGTGGCAGGAGTACGGGGGTCAGGCCATTTCGACGACTGCCGGTTCGACGACTGCCGGTTCGGTGGCCGCGAGGGAGCGGCCGGTGGTGAAGTACGGGGACTTCCTTACCCACTTGGCCCAGGCCGCCGCACCCACACCGGTCAGCAGCATGACCGCCGGGCAGAACAGCATGAACCAGCCGTTGTCCGGGTTGATCTCGAAGTGGTCGGCGGAGGTGTAGAAGGTCCAGCAGAGGTAGCCGCCGAGGCCGAGCAGCGCGACGGCACTGAGCACCGGGATCACCACGGCCCGCAGGGCCTCGGTCCAGCTCTCGCGCAGCGCCCCGCGGAAGCGCGCGGCAGCAGCCAGTGCGGTGAGCGCGTAGTACAGCGAGACGACGACACCGATCGCGTTGACGGAGGCCAGGATGAGGTCGCCGACCTTCGGAATGACCAGGGACAGGACGGCGACGGCGGCGGCGATGCAGCCGATCGCGATGGTTCCGGCCACCGGTGTGCCGTACCGCGGGCTGACCTTGGTCCAGATCGGTCCGAGGGTGCGGTCCCGGCTCATCGCGAACATGCCGCGCACCGTGGGAATCACGCCGGACTGGAGCGAGGCGATGGCGGAGAAGGTGAGGGCGATCAACGGGAGTGCGGCGAGCGGCTGGGCGGCGAGCCGGTCGCCGAAGTAGGTGAGTCCCTGGGCACCGTGTCCGGTCAGCTCGTCCAGCGAGAGGACACGCTGGAAGGCGAAGGAGCCGAGGAGGAAGAGGCCGAGCATGGTGACCAGAGTGATGAGTCCGGCCCTGGAGGCGTCCTGCGGGTCGCGGACCTCCTCGTTGACGCTGAACGACGACTCGAACCCCCAGTAGCAGAAGACCGAGAGAAGAAGCCCCTGGGCGAACTGCTGTCCGGAGGGGATGGTGAACGGGTTGATCCAGTCCAGGCTGAACGGGTGCGAGCCGACGGCCAGTCCGTATCCGCAGAACCCGAGGAGCACGGCGTACTCGAAGACGAGGAGGTATTTCTGCACGTTGGCAGCGGACCTGGTGCCGATGATCGCGGTGACGGTGACGGCGATGAGGACGACGATGCCGAGGACAGTCGACTGGGCGGTGGAGCCCGGGTCGAGGCGGAGCCCGGCGAGCTGGTGCAGCCCGCCCTCGCTTGCGAGTTGGAGCAGTGCGGAGCCGGTGACGGTCGTGGTGTACGCGAGGAAGACGACCGTGGAGACGATGCCGATCCAGCCGACGAGGAAGCCGAGCCAGGGGCTCAGGGAGCGGCCGACCCAGACATAGCCGCTGCCCATGTTGGGCTCGACCCGGTTGAGCCGGGAGTAGGCGCCAGCGATGCCGAGGATGGGCAGGAACCCCAGCAGCATGATGATCGGCAGGTGCAGTCCGACGGCGCCCGCGGTGACACCCAGGCCGATGCCGATGCTGGTGGTCGCGGCGGTGGAGGAAGCGGCGATGGCGATTCCGTCGACGACGCCGAGGCTCTTCTTGAGGGTCGAGGCGGCTGGTGGGTCGCTGCCGTACGGGGTGGGTGAGACCGTCAAGGTGACTCCTTCGCCGAGGGGCACTTTTCGGCCCCGATGGCGGAACATCGAACTCCTCGAGGGTTCCGCGCGTCAACGTCGTTGTCATAAGGTGCCCGCATGAGCGCGAGCGAGCGGGTGGTGCCGGAGAGCGCACGGCGCCGCAGGCGCCCCACCAAACAGGGCACGGTGCTGTCGGAACAGCTGATCGTCAAGACGGCGCTGCGGCTGATCGGCGAGCACGGGGCGGCGGCGCTCACCGTGCGCCGACTGGGCGCGGCACTGGGCTGCGACCCGAGCGCGGCCTACCGGTACTTCCGGGACACGGACGAGCTGCTGCTGGCAGTGGCCGACGAGCTGATCGGCCAGACCCTGCGCGACTGGCGGGCCACCGGGGACTGGCGGGCCGACCTGCGTGACCTGGGGCTTCGCATGCACGCCAACTATCTGGCGCATCCACAGGCGGCGATGCTGACGTGTGCGCGGGTCACCGGTCGTACGCATGAGATCCAGGCCGTGGAGGCCGTCCTCGGGCTTCTGCGCGGAGCGGGATTCCCGGACGGGGAGGCGGCGCGGATCTACCACGTGTTCGTGGACCTGACGCTGTCGTTCGCCGCGTTGGACGCGTCGACGCTGGTGCTGTCGGAGCGGGCCCGCACGCTGGAGGTCCAGGCGTGGCAGGAGACGTACGCACGACTGCCGGCCGCCGAGCATCCGAACATCGCGGCGATCGCGCCGGTCCTGGTGGCGGAGATGAACCGAAGCGGGTATGCGGCGGCGCTGGAGATGGTGCTCGCGTCAGCCGCCGGCCGGCTGCAGCATGTGAAGTCCGGGCACTGACCGACGAGTCCGGGCCCCGGCCCGCGG
Organism: Streptomyces sp. NPDC048411; assembly: GCF_040704695.1. NCBI lineage: Bacteria > Bacillati > Actinomycetota > Actinomycetes > Kitasatosporales > Streptomycetaceae > Streptomyces > Streptomyces sp. NPDC048411. The sequence continues at coordinate 134 of NZ_JBEZKL010000170.1, read as the reverse complement.
TTGCGGGGTGGGTCCCCGCAGGGCACGTGCCCGCGGTCCAGGGCCTGTTCTGAGTTCCCCGTCGTCCGCGCGAAGCGCGGGCGCAGCGGTGGTCGGTGCGTGCGATCGGCGTGCGGTGTCGCAGGTCATGTGGC
>NZ_JBEZKL010000169.1:0-14051 GCF_040704695.1 Streptomyces sp. NPDC048411 | reverse complement strand
GCACGTTCTCCAGCGTCAACGTCCTGATCAAACAGATCCGCGACTACATCAACTCCTGGAACACGACGGCGAAACCGTTCACGTGGACCGCGACCACCGACGAGGTCCTCGCGAAGGTCCGACTCGTCGCGACCAACGTGAAGAAACTCGTCAATAACAACTCGAACTGACATGAACAGGATCACGAGACACTAGCAAGTTTGTTTCTCTCGGAGCCAGTTCACATTCAGTCAGCGCCAGGGGAGCTGCCACGGAGGGACCCCAGCACGAGACGCCCGTAGCGGGTGCCCAGGGCGGCCGCCGTCGATGCGAGGGCGATACCCAACCCGACCAGGAGATGGACGAGGTCGTCGTCACCGAGCACCTGGAGGATGCTCAGTGCGGTTCCGAGCGGCAGCCCGAGGATGGTGAGAACACCGAGGGCTCCGGCGATCTGCTGACCGTCCTGGGTCTGGGCGAGGCGGGAGTAGTCGGCCGCCTCGGCAAGGATCTCCGCGAAGCGGGCGGGTAGACGATGCTGCCCCTGATAGGCGAGGAGCAGCTCATTGGCCGGGCCGTGGGCGGTTAGATGCTGCCGCCAGTAGGTACTGCGGAATCCTGCGATGTCCTGTTCGAGTGCCGTGACTCGGCGGGCAAGCCCTGGGCCGTCGAATACGTCGGCGAGACCGTCGGTCAACTCGTCGATGTGGTCGCGCTGGATCGTGCCGAGAAGAAGCGCGTCGAGGTAGACCGTACGGAAATGCAGGTCCGCGAAGTCGTAGAAGTCGCCGTCCCCCTGGTCGGGGCGGTGACCGAGGAAGGCAGCCCCGTGTCGCAGCACAAGGGCGCTCCAATCGGCGGAGATGCGCACAATGTGCTCGGTCTGGTCCCGCAACTGCTCGGGGGTCGTCGGGAAGTCGGTCTCGTTGGAGCGGGAGGCCAGGGACCAGAGCCAGTTGTCGGCGGAGTCGGGAAGTCGGCCGTCGCTCCGCAGAGCGGGGGTGTGTGTGGCGTCCGGTGTGAGGAAGGCGACGGTATAGGGGCGGGCAAGGGCGAATGGGGCTTCGGCACCTCGGGGTTCCGCGACTCCGGCCAGGAGTGTGCCGGGCGCCAGTGGCCCGTCCAGTGGATCGTCTCCGGCTGTGTGCCGGTGGCCGATGGCGCGCAGGACGTCCAGGAGGTCAGGTCCTTCGACGGTGAAATGCAGGACCGCCAGGGCGTGTTGCTGATCCTGGGTCTTGACCGTGCGCAGGAGTTCCATGCCGTGCAGGTGCAGGGACCGATGCGTGATGTCCGTGAACCGGTGCCAGCGACAGGGTCGTTCGCGGGTTCCGTAGAGAGCGCGCGCGGCGGCGGGGGTGTAATAGGTCTGCCGGGTTGCCGCGTCGGTTCGTCGGCTGCCGAGCTCGAAGGGTATGGGGCCTTCGGCCCAGGGAGGAGGGGAAGGCAGCCGGACGGGGAGGACTACGGTGACCGTCTGCCGGACACCGGTGATGGAATCGATGTCGGTCGTCACTGGCATTCCCCTCCGTCCGCGCATCCGCGCCTCCGACAACCCCCTGTCGGCGCGTCAGGTGACCGAAGAGCCGTCATGCGTGGATCTCCAGTTGCTCACATCCGGCAGCCGATCGCCCGGCAAGATTACCCAGTTGCGGATCACCAAGCACATCGCCCCACGGAAGACCGGACCGTCAACACCACGCTGACCCGGCGTACGTGTGGCCGGAGAGCTTGCAGCGGCGTCTCGGTGAGAGTCCTGCCTCACGGCAGCAAGCCTTCAGGCCTGTGCGGAACCCCTCGTACATGACGACCAGCCGCCGCCATCGCGAGCAGCAAGCGGTGCCCCTCACTAGCCGGGGTCAGGCCGGCGACGACTGCCTCCCGCATGAGGTCGACCGTGTTCTTGACGCAGATGCCCTTGCGGCGGGCGTAGCGGCCCGCTTCTCCGTCGTCCGTGATCCATACGGAGTCTGCTAACTCTCTGCGGTGCTCGATGATGACCAGCGTCTCCGCCTCGCCCAGGTGTTGCAGCGGCCGGGACGGCGAGCCGCCGAACACCACGCGGCGTATGCGGTCCACGCGTGCGGTTTCGGCCGGGTCGTCGATCTCGATGGGATCGCCGAGCCACCCGTCCTCGGTCACCTGGCGCAGCCGCGGCCAGTACCGGGTCGACTGCTGGGCCTCCGCCGCAACCGCCTGCGTCCAGCGGCCGCGACCGTCCAGGATCTTTTCCAGCAGGCTCAGACGGTCGACCGCCGCGAAGTTGCACAGCACAGTGTTGTCGGGAAACCAACGGCGGCGTGTCATGGCTGGAAGACCAGGTCCCCTTCGTCCACGTCGGCTGTGGAGGGTGTGCCGTCCTCCGGCTCGGGTTCGAGCGTCGCACGGATCTCGTCGACGTCCAGGCCGGTGTAAGCGGCCAGTGGGCGCAGGGTCGTCTCGCCGGCGAGGTAGGCCTCGTACAGCGACCGGATGGGGCGGAAAGGAAGCCGGGCGGCTTCCGCCCAGGCAGTGCGGGCTGCGAACGCATCGCTCTGTCCGGTCAGCAAGTGGCAAGCCTCCGTGGTGAGCTCGCGCAGCCTGCCTCTCGTCTCCGTATCGATGAAGCCCAGCTGGGAAAGCCGGGCGGCCAGTGCGCTCGGCGACACCTTAAAGCGCACGACGAGCGATCTGAGCTCTTCGTCCGTGAGGTCACGCCCTTTCGCAGCAGCGCTCAGCTCGTCCCTGGGCATCAGCAGGCCGGCGGCGAACACATTGGCGCGGATCTCTGTCAGGTCCTTCTGTCGCCCGGGCGCGAGATGAGTCTCCGTTCGGAGGTCCTGGGCATCCTGGGCCAGGATGTGCCCGAGTTCATGGGCGAGCGTGAAGCGCTGGCGCGTCGGCACCTTCGTCCGGCCGATCATGATGAGCCGGAATCCGTCCGCCTGCCAGGCCGCACCGTCGACACCGTTGGGCAAGCCGATCTTCGCCACGTCCACGCCGAAGGCGCGCTCCATGACGTGGACCAGCTCGGACGTCTCCAGATCGCTGACCGTCGGTGTCCCGGCGGCGGCGAGGGCGTCCTCGGCCAGAGCCACACCCTGGTCGACATGGCGCTCCACCTCGCTCCGGACGGACGGCAGCTCCGGCAGCTCCGGTGACCGGCCGAGACATTCCAGTACCTCGTGGGCCGTCGTGAACCTTTCGACGAGATCCCTGAGCGTGTCGTGTCCCTGGCCATCGGCTTCCGGGGCGCTTGCGCGGGCCGCGAAGGCAGGACGGAGCGGCTCGCGGCCGGTCAGGAGCCAGTCGACGGTGGTGTTGCCGAATTCGGCGATCCGGGCGAGGTCAAGGGACGTGAATCGTCGGACGCCACTGAGAGACTTCGACAGTTTGTCGGGGGTCAGTCCTATGGTCTCGGCGAACGCTGCCTGGTGGATCGAGGCCGCGTCCATGACTTTACGTACACGTTCACTCACACTCTCGCCCATACGGCCAGAGTACGAGGGCGTTGCGAAAATCGCAACGCTCACCGCTTGCGCCACGGTTCCGGCGCCACCGATATCGCAGTGTCCGGACCGGATGTGCGAACACCATCGCCTCCGCACAGGTCTTCACCACCGCCCGCGGCACATCGGGACTCACGGAGGCGTACACGCGTCCCTTGCATACTGCCTCGTAACCTCTGACACACCTCAGATTTGTTCCTGAGTGACGTGGGGCACTGCCAAAACCACAGAAATCCCCGATGATGGACATCGAGCCGTGCCACGGTGACGACCCCCTGGCCCCCCACGGCCGGGACCGCACACCTTCCCCCCACAAAGGCGAATCTCCTCCATGAGTGACCGCTCCACTGCGGCCGAAACGCTCGCCGCTGCCCCATCGGCGACGAGCTCACCCCACCGGGACGCCGGCGATGCCGGTTACAGCAAGGACCTCAAGTCCCGTCACATCAACATGATCGCCATCGGTGGCGCGATCGGCACCGGCCTGTTCCTGGGCGCGGGCGGGCGACTGGCCGATGCGGGTCCCTCGCTCGCCCTCGCCTATGCGGTCTGTGGTGTCTTCGCCTTCTTCGTCGTCCGCGCGCTCGGCGAGCTGGTCCTCTATCGGCCCTCCTCCGGTGCGTTCGTCTCGTACGCCCGTGAGTTCATGGGCGAGAAGGGCGCCTTCGCCGCCGGCTGGCTGTACTTCCTGAACTGGTCGACCACCGCCGTCGCCGACATCACCGCGGCCGCCACCTACGCCCACTTCTGGGCGATGTTCAGCGACATCCCGCAGTGGATCCTCGCGCTGATCGCCCTCGCCGTCGTGCTCACCGCGAATCTGATCTCGGTGAAGTACTTCGGTGAGATGGAGTTCTGGTTCGCGATCATCAAGGTCTCCGCCCTGGTCACTTTCATGCTCATCGGGATCTTCCTGGTGATCACCCAGCACCCGGTGGACGGTCACACGCCCGGCTTCTCCACCATCTCCGACAGCGGCGGCATCTTCCCCACCGGCACGCTCCCGATGCTGATGGTGATCCAGGGTGTCGTGTTCGCGTACGCCTCCGTCGAGTTGTGCGGCGTCGCCGCCGGCGAGACGGAGAACCCCGAGAAGATCATGCCCAAGGCGATCAACTCGATCATGTGGCGCGTCGGCCTCTTCTACGTCGGCTCGGTGGTGCTGCTGGCCCTCCTGCTGCCGTACACCTCGTACTCGGGGGACCAGAGCCCGTTCGTCACCGTCATGGAAAAGCTGGGCATCCCGGGCGCGGCCGGTGTGATGAACCTGGTCGTGCTGACGGCGGCGCTCTCCAGTCTGAACTCCGGGCTGTACTCCACCGGCCGCATCCTGCGCTCCATGGCGCTGGCAGGCTCCGCGCCCAGGTTCACCGGCCGGATGAACAAGGGGCAGGTGCCCTACGGCGGCATCCTGCTGACCGCCGGCTTCGGTGTTCTGGGCGTCGTGCTCAATTACGTCATGCCGGGCCAGGCGTTCGAGATCGTTCTCAACTTCGCTTCGATCGGCATCCTCGGTACCTGGGGCATGATCATGCTCTGTTCGCTGCTGTTCTGGCACCGCTCGAGGGACGGCCGGGTCACCCGCCCCTCGTACCGGCTGCCCTGGGCCCCCTACACGCAGATCGTCACGCTGTTCTTCCTCGCCGGTGTCGTCTGCCTGATGTGGTGGGGCGGCGGAGTGGGCCGTACGACCGTGCTGTGTCTGCCGCTGATCGCGGCGGCGCTGGTCGGCGGCTGGTTCGTGGTCCGTGGACGGGTGAATGACCTTGCGCGGGCGCGCCAGGACGCCTGACGATTCCAGGCAGCGGCGACGGCCCGTGCGGAATCATTACCGCGCGGGCCGTTCGCGTGGATGGGGAATGCCGATCTTGTCGAAGTGACGCATGAGCGCCGGCTTGCCCCGATGGGCCTCGCACAGCTGTCCGGCCCGCTCCTCGAAAGCGGTGATGTCACCGGTGCGGGCGTGGACGGCGCGCAGGTCGTCCAGGAGCGCGAAGGCGCGGTCGTAGGCTGTGGAGTTCTTCTGCGCGATGAGGTCCCCGACCGTGCCCCAGGTCTGCTCCGCGTTGCGGGCGAGGTGGTCCAGTCGGTCGGCGCGGGCCGCCTCGGCGGCCTCGACGCGACGGCGCTCGTCCGCTTCCCGCGTTGCGCGTTCCCGCTCAAGGCGCCCGGTGCGCCGCGCTTGAGCGGCATCCAGTAGGTGCGCGGCGCTGCGCCGCACTTCCGGCTCGGTGTCCTGGTAACCCCTGGCAGCTTCCCGGTAACGGGCCAGCAGCTGTGCTCCGGGACGCGGCTCGCTGCCCATGGCGGCGAGCCTACCGAACACTGCCGATGTGCCGGAATGGGGTCGGCTTCACAGTCCGTGCTGGTCGAGGAGCCGCATCAGGTTCCGTTTGCGCTTCTGACCGGCGCGCAAGGCGGCGAGGTACGCGGCGAAGTCGTCCGGAGTGCCCAGGCGGCGGTGGCAGTCGCGCATGCTCAGGAGCAGGCTGGTCAGGCGCTCGTAGACCGCGTTGCCGGTCTCTTTCTCGAGGGGTTCGGCCAGGCGCTGGTAGACGCGCAGCACGTCGGCGGGGCGGGTGGTACGGGCCTGGTGGGCGAGGGTGAGCCACTGCCGGTCGTCGGCGCCGGAAGCGGTGGCGGCCTGCCAGGCGGCATCGGTGTCCTTGTCGTCGAGCAGAGCGTCGATCAGGACCGGGCCGCCGTACCGGACCCGCTCGCGCTGTGCCGCGTCGGCACGCAGCAGCGCCAGCGCCCGCCCGCGCTCGGCCTCCCAGCAGTCGGCTGCCTGTGCCGCCGTGCGCAGCTGCTGATATGCGGCGAGGGAGCGATGGGCGGTGAAGTGGGCGCGGCGCACGGCGACCGCGTCGAGGAACCGGTCCGAGGAGCGTTCCCTGGCCGGCCTGCAGCCCGCACAGTAGGCCGAGGCCGCTTCGCAGGCCCCGCGCGCCGGCACGGCAACATCGCAGCCCGGCTCGCTGCGTCAGCGGCCGTACCGCCTGCACGAGTTGCTCAGTCCTACGCCGACCCTGGACATGAAGAAGAGGGTGGTGACCGCCCAGTCACCACCCTCTGGGGCATCTCCCCATGAAGTGTGTCCGAGAGGAACGGTGCGTCCAGGTTTTGCCCAAGTCTGGCTCACTACCGGCTACTCCGTGCACACGGACTCGTCGACGCCTTGTCCCGATCACGATCCAACCGGCGGCGTTGTTCGCGATGGCGCGTGTCTGACGGCCCGGTGCGCTCTGCGATCCGGCCATCGAAAAGGGCCGGTCGACATATCGACGGCGGTCGGCGGGGCATCGGCGCGGCGGATGCCGGGTCGTCTCCCGTTCCATAAACGTTCAACCGGCGGTCCCTGCCTGCCACGTGTGCCGTCCCTAGGGTCCTTGAAGGTTTCGAAAGAAGGGGCTCATGGACACACTCCGCGCGATCCGGGCTCGCGGGATCACCAAGCTTTTCGGCGACGTCGTCGCACTCGACGGCATCGATCTGGATGTGGCGCAGGGGCAGATCCACGGCTTGGTCGGACCCAACGGTGCCGGCAAGACGACCTTGCTCGGCCTCCTGTTGGGCCTGGCCGTCGCCGACAGCGGCCGCCTCGAGATCCTGGGTACGCCGGTCGGGCGGGCGCTCGCCGCTCCCGATGGTGTCGCCGGCTTCGTGGATGGACCCGGTCTCTACCCCTCGCTCACCGCCAGGCAGAACCTCGCCGCGCTGGCCGCTCTCCGTGGCCGCGACGCGCGGACAACGGGGATTGACGACGTGCTCGACCAGGTCGGGCTCACCGATGTCGCCGACGAGCGGGCCCGCGGCTTCTCCCTGGGCATGCGTCAGCGGCTCGGGCTCGCCGCCGCCCTGCTCACCAAGCCCCGGCTGCTCGTGCTCGACGAACCTTCCAACGGCCTCGACCCGGCCGGGAAAAGACACGTACACGGTGTCCTCACCCGACTCGCGTCGGACGGAACCAGCGTCGTGCTCTCGAGCCACCGCATGGACGACCTCGAGGCACTGTGCTCCGAGGTCACCATCGTCGCCACCGGACGGGTCGTCTTCTCAGGCCCGCTGAGCAAGCTGGCCGCCGAGAACCGTGAACTCGACTACCGTCTGCTGACCTCCGACCCGCAGGCCGCCCGCCAACTGGCTGTCGACACGGCCGGGATCCGCGTCGTCGACGACTCCGGGGCACGGCACGACGCCGAAGTGCTCGTCGTGCGCGCGCTGGTGCCCGCCCTCGACGAACTGGTGGTGAGGCTGGTGCACGCGGGCGTCGCGGTGCGCGAGCTCGCGCCTGTGGTGTCGCCGCTCGAGGCCGCGTTCCTCGCCCTGACCGAGCAGCAGGAGGCCGGCCGATGACCGCGACCATCGCCGACGACATCGTTGCCGGTGCCCGCCGCGTCTCGGTTCTGCGCGGCTACCGTTTCGAGCTGGTCAAGTTGGTCTCGCAATGGCGGATCCGCTTGCTGGTCCTCGCCTGCTGGATCGCGCCGGCGCTCTTCGTCGCCGCGGTGAGCCAGCAGAGCTCGCTCCCCTCCGACACCCTCTTCGGTCGCTGGATGCACGCCACGGGGTGGGCCGGATCGCTGGTGGTGCTCGGTTTCGCGGGCACCTGGGCGCTCCCGCTGCTGATCTCGGTGGTCGCCGGCGACGTGTTCGCCTCCGAGGACCGGCTCGGCACCTGGCGCCACCTGCTGGTGGCGGTCCGGTCGCCTCGGCGGATCTTCGTGGCGAAGGCGCTGGCCAGCCTCACCGTCATCGGGCTGCTCGTGGCCGGGCTGGCCTGTTCCAGCGCGGCCGGCGGGGTCGTGGCGGTCGGTAACCAGCCGCTGGTCGGACTCGACGGCCACCTGCTGACGTCGGCGGACGCCGCCGGCAGGGTCCTGCTCGCCTGGGTCTGTGTGCTCGCCCCAACCCTGGCCCTCGCCGCGATCGGACTCCTCGGGTCCGTCATGCTGGGGCGGTCCCCGATGGGGCTGCTGCTGCCGGCGCTCTTCGCGCTCGCGATGCAGGTCGCCCAGATGCTGCCGCTGCCCGTCGCCGTGCGCCTCGCCCTGCCCGGCTACGCCTTCATCTCCTGGAACGGTCTGTTCACCAGCCCGGCACAGGTCGGTCCGCTCCTGATCGGCACCGTGGTCAGCCTGGTGTGGGCCGTGCTCGCGACCGCGCTGGCCTACCTGCTTTTCCTGCGGCGCGACTTCACCAACCTGGCCTACGACGGTTCCGGGCGCCGCGCGATCACCACCGGACTCCTGCCGCTGGTCGCACTGGGCGCACTCACCGTCACGGTGGTCGCCGTGGCGACCCCGTCGATGGGTTCCGGAATCGAGCAGGACAAGGTGCAGCGGTCGGTCGCCACAGCATTCGCCCACCTTTACCGCTTGCAGACCCAGCAGCTCAACCGCCCCGACGTCACCGAGGCGCACCTGCAGGTCACGGCGGCGTGCAACAAGGGCGGCGGCCAGGTCGCCCCCCAGGGGGCGGGCAACGACTGGCGTTGCGTCGTCACCTGGCATCTCCCCGGCGTCGAGGCCGCAGGGACGGCCATCTATCAGCTTGACGTCGCCGCAGACGGGCGGTTCGTGGCCGATGGCGACGGACCGAAGGAAGTGAACGGCTACTTCCTGGTGCGGACCCCGACCGGGGACGCACCGAACCCGCTTTGGCAGTTCGACGGCAACGTCGAACTGCTCGACACCACCCCGAAGGGATAATTCCATGCAGATAACACAGCAGCGTCGGATTAATGAGAAGAAGCAGATCAGCCTTTTCGGTAGACGTGTCGGCCGCCGGACCACTCTGGTAACGGCGGGCATCGCTGTCGCCCTTGCCGTCACGGGCACCGCTGTTGCCCAGACGCACCAGTTCGGCACCGACCAGGTCGGCCAGGTCACCGCCAACGGCCAGGTCGTCTCCGCCGACCAGTACATCGCCCCGTACGGCAGCCGCACCGTCATCAACGACGGCAAGATCATGTCGTCTTCGGTCAGCCCGGACGGAACCCACCTCGCGGCCTCCGTCACCGACGGTGGGATAGCGCTGGTCGTCATGGACCTGGGGACCGGGCAGGTGAAGCAGCGCGTCGGAACCCCGGCGTCGGCGGACCTGCGCATCAAGAGCAACGCCGTCGGCCAGGAGGGCCCGACGTACTCGCCCGACGGTTCGCAGCTGTGGTTGGGCCAGGCGGACGGCTACACCAAGTTCACCGTGAACCCGGACGGCACCCTCTCCAACCCGACGACCATCTCGATCCCGGCCGACGGCTCCAAGCGCGCACTGGTGGGTGCGGCGGTGTTCTCGGCCGACGGCTCCACCGTGTACTCCGCGGTCAACGGCCAGAACCGGGTGGTCGCCATCGACGCGGCGACCGGGACCATCAAGCAGAGCTGGACCGTGGGCAACGCCCCCCGTGGCATCGCCATGGTCGGCAACAAGCTCTACGTCAGCAACGAGGGCGGGCGTCCGGCCAAGGCCGGCGACACGACGATGAACTCCTACGGCACCCAGGTGCCGGCCAACCCGGACACCGGTGCCACCACCACCGGCACGGTCAGCGTCATCAACCTGGCGGACCCGTCCGCCGCCGCCGGCAGCATCGACGTCGGTCTGCACCCGACCGCGGTGTACGCAAAGAACGGGGCGGTGTTCGTCACCAACACCGCCGACAACAACGTGTCGGTCATCAACACCGCCAACGACAAGGTCGTACAGACCATCGCCACCCAGCCGTGGCCGAAGGCGTCGGTCGGCTACGAGCCCAACGCGGTGACGCTCACCGACGACGGTCACCTGCTCGTGACGCTCGGCCGCGCCAACGCGGTCGCCGTCTACCGGTACACCTCCCCGCAGGAGCCGGCCGGCTACGTCGGCCTGCTCCCGACGGACTACTTCCCCGCGGAGATCACCACCGTGGGCAAGAACGTGGTCGTCTCCAACACCCGTGGTATCGACGCCCGCCGCCCCACCAACAAGGCCGGGCACGGCACCCACGACACGACGTCGAGCCTGACGCAGTTCACGCTGCCGGACGACAGCGTCATCAAGTCCGAGACCGGCAAGGTCTTCACCCAGAACGGCTGGCACGGCAGCTCGGTCACCCAGGGCACGGGCGACGCGAAGCCGGTACCGGTCCCGGTGAAGCTCGGCGACCCCTCGACGATCAAGCACGTCTTCCTGCTCGTCAAGGAGAACCGGACCTACGACCAGGTCTTCGGTGACATGCCGCAGGGCAACGGCAATCCGTCGCTTACGCAGTTCGGCGAGAACGTGACGCCGAATCAGCACGCGCTGGCTCGGCAGTTCGGGCTGTACGACAACACGTACGACGTCGGCACGAACTCCGCCGAGGGTCACAACTGGCTGATGCAGGCCGACAACCCGGAGTACACCGAGTCCTCGGCCGGTGAGTACACGCGCAGCTACGACACCGAGGACGACGCTCTCGGCCACCAGAAGTCCGGCTTCATCTGGACCGGTGCGCAGGCGGCCGGGAAGTCCGTCAAGAACTTCGGCGAGTTCCAGTCGTTCGAGAGCAAGCCGTCCGGCGCGACCTGGCAGAACCTGTACTGCGACGCCAAGAACATGGACGCGACCGGGCAGAAGACCGCCTACCCCATACAAACGGGCTCGGCGATCCCGTCGCTCAACAAGGTGTCGGTGCCCGGCTTCCCGATGTTCGACATGGACGTCCCGGACGTCTACAAGTACGAGATCTGGAAGCAGGACTTCGAGAAGAGCGGTCCGGCGAACCTGAACATGTTCTGGTTCTCCAACGACCACACCGGTGGTCCGTCGAACGCGGCCGCCGCGGTCGCGGACAACGACCTCGCGGTCGGCAAGATGGTTGACAAGATCTCGCACAGCAAGTACTGGAAGGACTCGGCGATCTTCGTCGTCGAGGACGACTCCCAGAATGGCCTCGACCACGTCGACGGCCACCGTGCCCCGGTCCAGATCATCAGCCCCTGGGCCCAGCACGGCACCGTCGACAGCCACTACTACTCGCAGATCACGATGATCCGCACCATCGAGCAGATCCTCGGGATCCACCCGATGAACCAGAAGGACAGCGCGGCCAGCCCGATGCGTGGGGCGTTCACCCAGCACGCGGACTACACGCCGTTCAAGGCATTGCCCAACCGCACCTCGCTGACCGACGGCCTGAAGACCCCGCCTGCCTGCGGCGTGGACACCCCGGCGCCGCAGAACCCCAATGCGGCAGCAGTGCCGTCGGCGAAGGTGCCGGCGGACAAGCAGGCGATCGCGGCGAAGTGGGAGAGCTGGAAGTCGCACCAGCGGCTGACCGGGCCCCACGCCATCCCCGACTTCGCGAACCCCGCGCAGATGAACCACTTCACGTGGTACCAGACGCACGAATGGAAGAAGCCGTACCCCGGCGAGGACAAGATCTTCGTGCCGGAGGACGTGCCGGGCGCCTACATCCCGTCGTCGGAGTCCGACGGCTGACGTAGGTTGATCGCACCAAGGGGCCCGTGGCCGGGCGCTTGGGTTCTAGGAGTCGTCGCAACACCCCAGTTCAAGGGGTGCGATGGACTTCGAGATCCGTGCGGACTGGGCTCCGCAGGGGCGTAAGAAGCTGTCCCGGGAGCGGGAGGCATACTCCCGGCTCGTGCAGCAGGGATACAGCAACACCGAGGCGTGCCGGATCGTCGGCGTTGACCGCAGGACGGGCAACGAGCGGCGCAACGACCGCTCCGGGGAACGGAACCGGAAGCCGGTACCACCGATCAGCATGGTGGTACCGGCTTCCGGCCCGTCCCGGTATCTGAGCGAGGACGAGCGGATCCACATCGCCGACCGGCTGCGGGAAAACGCCGGCGTGCGGGCGATCGCCGCGGAACTGGGCCGCAGCCCGTCCACGGTCAGCCGTGAGATCCGGCGCAACCGCCACCCCGCAAGCGGGGCCTACCGCCCGCACGCCGCCCAAGCCCGCGCCGACGCCCGCCGGCCCCGCCCCAAACCCCGCGGTGTTGCTCTCGCACGACCAGCACCCGGACAGCCTCGACCATGCGGGGCGTACGTACGCCGGTGCTGCCCACCCAGATCTGCTCCCCGCCCACTCGGGAGCTGTCGGGGGGCGAGGAGCCCGAAGGGCCTCGTTCGGTTCGTTGCAGGCGAACGCGGCGTGCGTGAGCGGTGCGCGGAGGCTGTCCGGGCCGCGCCGACGCGACACCGCCACGGGGCGGTGCTGTGTCAGACCGTGGCCTTCGAGGGCGCCGGCAGGCGGGCCGGGTCGAAGACGGTGGCGGCGAGCGTGCCGTCGGCGGTGATCAGTCCGAAGACCGGGTACCCGGTGATGTCGAAGGCCTCGCCGAGCGGTCCATCACCCGGCTCGACCACGACATGGGCGACCTCGGACAGGACCGCCACCTGCTCGCGGGCCTCCTCCTCGGTGCCGTGCACAACGGCGAGGACGCTGCGACCGGTCTCACGGGTGGCGGTACGGGCCTGCTCCACGAAGAGCGGCAGCCGCTCCTTGCAGGCCCGGCAGTCGGGTGAGAAGAAGCCGAGCATGGTCTCGCCGAGGCTCTCACGGGTGACCCGCTCACCGGCGGTGGTGACCGCGGAGAAGCCGGGGACCGCGGAACCGGCCGGGATGATAAGGCCTTCCACCACCCTGTCGCCCTTCTCCTCCGCCTGGGCGCGGAGTTTGCGTATGACGCCGAAGGTGAGCAGCAAGTTCAGCAGACAGAGCACGGCGATAAGGGCGACGGCGGTGACCAGAAAGGGCATGGGTGACTCCGAGGTCTCGTGTCATCGTTGGGCGGGGTGTCCGCCGATCGGGATCGCGGGATGCGGGGTACGGCGGCTTGGACGGGTGCGGCGTGCTCGGTGCAGCAGCTGCGGATTGCTCGTCGAAATGGCCACCGTGATGGTCAATGAACATGAAACACATGCGCAGTCAAGGCAGTTGTCGCCTACGGGACGGATCTACGGACCCGTCCCGAGGTACGTGGGGCGCCGTCGTCGAACAGCGTGCCCAGCTCGTCCGTGAAGATCACGAGCAGGGCGCCCACCAGCGCGCCGAACGCCGCGATCAGCACACCCGCCGCCTGGGTCGGCGCCGGCGTCCCCGCGAGCCCGGCGGCCAGGCCGAACGCGGCAAGGGCGAGCAGCACAGCGTTCCGGACCACATGGCGGCGGCCGATCGGCGCGGTCGAAGCACCGAAGCAGGCGCAGGACGCCTTGGTCCCGCTACGGAGCGTACGAACGATTCCCGTGGTGAACGCGGCGAGCAGCAGCAGTATCAGGACGAAGCCGGGCGCGCCGCCCGGCGCCAGGGCGAGCAGCACCACCGCGGCGCACTCCCCGGCGACCACGGCCAGCGCCACGGGACGGCTGAGGCGGGCCGGAACGCCCATGGAGCGGGCGGAGTCCTCGAAGCCGCGGAAGGCCGCGGCGCCGCGCAGCTTTCCGGTTGCGGATGCCGCGAACACAATGCCGACAAGGAGTCGGACCGCAAGCAGTGCATATGCCACGAGTGGCTCTCACCTCCCTGGAAGGACCGGGCCAGAGGCAATGTAGCCCCGAGTCGACACGAGCAACAGTGGTCACTTTCGCCTCCAG